>JAVHWG010000084.1:0-11905 GCA_032159965.1 Mycobacterium sp. | reverse complement strand
CCGATGCAACTTTCGCTCCGGCCGACCCCATTTCGACGAGCGTGCCGTTCAGGTGGTCGCGGACGTCGAGCGCAATGGCGGGGGGCCTGGTGCGTGAGACGACGATCCGGGGTGTCGCGGGAGCCGGCGGCGGCGGGGGTACCTGCGGCGTGGCCAGAGTGATCCCCTGCGCCGGGAGGGCAACCGCGCCCGCTACGATCTCGCCGCCTTGCCACAGAGCCACGTGCACCGCCCAGTCATCGCGGCCCAGCTCGGAGAACTCGCGGGTGCCGTCGAGCGGGTCGACGATCCACACCCGGTCTGCGGCCAACCGAACGGGATCGTCGACTCCCTCCTCTGACAAGACGGCGTCTGTGGGGCGTTCGCTGGCTAGGGCGCCCATCAGGAAATCGTGGGACCGCTTGTCGCCAGCGGCTTTTCGCTCGGCAGCGGTGGCATCGGCGAGTTCGTCACGCACTCTGAGCAGCAGCGTGCCTGCATCGGTGGCCAGTTGTGCGGCGAGCTCGTGATCATTCATCGCTGCTCCGCGATGACCAGTTCGATTATCTGCTGCGCGAGCTCATCGAGCGTGCGGTCAGGCGTCAGCCGCAGGTCCGGGTTCTGCGGCCGTTGGTACGGGCTGTCGATACCGGTGAAGTGCGTGATCTCCCCGGAGCGGGCCTTCGCATAGAGGCCCTTCGGATCGCGGCGCTCGCACTCGCTGAGCGGAGTGTCGCAGAACACCTCGAAGAACGGGATCCCGTTCTCCTCATGGATGCGGCGGGCGAGTGCGCGGTGTTCGATAAGCGGACTTATCGCGGGTACCAGTACCACCTGCCCGCACTCGGCCAGCAGCGTCGAGACGTGCGCCAGCCTGCGCAGGTTCTCCGCGCGGTCCGCCATGCTGAAACCGAGATCGGCGTTCAGCCCGTGACGCAGATTGTCGCCGTCGAGGACGTAGGCCGGGCGACCTGATTCCAGCAGCCGGCGCTCGGCCAGCATTGCCGCCGACGACTTGCCTGAGCCGGACAGTCCGGTGAACCACAATGTGACACCTTGAGACAGCCGGTCGGCCGGGGTCACCAGTGACTGGTGCTTGACGGTGTTCGGGCTGGCCGCACGTACGGCGGCATCCCGCGCGGACACGTCGCGCAAGACCATCCCTGCTGCCACCGTCCCGTTGGTTATCGGGTCGATCAGGATGAACGATCCCGTGCTGGCGTTGCGGGTGTACTCGTCAAGCATCAGCGGCACCTGTGTGCGTAGCGTGACCCGGCCGAGTTCGTTGAGCTTCAACGCCGTTGCGCTCTTGTCGCGGTGCAGCGTGTTGACGTCAAGCCGGTAGTCCAGCGCCGTCACCCGCGCGCGTGTGGTTCGGGTGGTGTGCTTGATGATGTAATCGCGCCCGGGTTCCAGCGCCGACGCGTCGGCCATCCAGCACATGGTGGCGTCGAACTCCTGGGTGACGCGCGGCTGATTGTTGACCCGCGCGATCACGTCCCCACGGGAGATGTCGATGTCGTCGGATAGGCTTATCGACACGGCCATCGGCGGAAACGCTTCTCTCACAGGGCCGGTCGGTGAGTCGATGCCGGCGATGCGGCTGGTCTTCCCGCTGGGCAGCACGACCACCTCGTCGCCGACCGCCATCACACCGCTGGCAACGGTACCCGCGTAGCTGCGGTGGTCATGATGGTCTGTGGTCTGGGGCCGGATCACGTACTGGACGGGGAAGCGCACGTCGACCAGGTTGCGGTCGCCGGCGATGTAGACCTCTTCCAGATGAGATAGCAGCGCGGGCCCGTCGTACCAGGGCGCATTGTCGGACTTGGTGACGACGTTGTCGCCGTTGAGTGCCGAGATCGGGATGGTCGTCACGTCGTGCACGTCGAGCCGGGACGCGAAGGTGTGGAACTCGTTGCGGATCTTGTCGAATTGTTCCCGGTCCCAGTCGATGAGGTCCATCTTGTTGACGGCCAGCACGATGTGCCGCACGCCGAGCAGCGACGCGAGGAACGCGTGCCGGCGCGACTGCTCGAGCAGGCCGTGGCGCGCGTCGACGAGCACGATTGCCAGTTGCGCCGTCGACGTGCCGGTGACCATGTTGCGGGTGTACTGGATGTGCCCGGGAGTGTCGGCGATGATGAATTTGCGCTTGGTGGTGGAGAAGTAGCGGTATGCGACGTCGATCGTGATGCCCTGCTCACGCTCGGAGCGCAGTCCGTCGGTGACGAGCGCGAGGTCGGTGAAATCGCTGCCCCGCTCCTTGGATGTGCGCTCGACTGCGGCGAGTTGGTCTTCCATGACAGCCTTGGAGTCGAACAGCAATCGGCCGATCAGCGTGGACTTGCCGTCGTCGACGGAACCCGCTGTCGCGATTCGAAGCAACGTCGCGGTGGGTGCGGCAATCGTGTTGGCCGCAATCGTTTCGATCGTCATGTCAGAAGTAGCCTTCCCGCTTGCGGTCTTCCATGCCGGCCTCAGAGATCCGGTCATCGGCGCGGGTGGCACCGCGCTCGGTCAGTCTGGAAACGGCTGTCTCCGCGATGATTTCGTCGACCGTCACCGCACTGGATTCGACGCATCCCGTGCACGTGACGTCGCCGACGGTGCGGAAGCGCACGGTGGTTTCGAAGACCTCTTCGTCGGCGGTCGGCTGCATGAACGGATGGACCGCCAATAACATGCCGTCACGCGTGAAAACTGGCCTGCGGTGGGCATAGTAGATGGCCGGAAGCGTGATCTCCTCGGCGCCGATGTAGGACCAGATGTCGTACTCGGTCCAGTTGGACAATGGGAACGCCCGGATGTGCTCGCCCTTGCGGTGGCGGCCGTTGTAGAGGTACCACAGTTCTGGCCGTTGACCTTTCGGATCCCACTGGCCGAACTCGTCGCGAAACGAGAAGACCCGCTCCTTGGCACGCGCCTTCTCTTCGTCGCGGCGCGCACCGCCGAACGCCGCGTCGAACCGGTTCTCGCGGATGGCGCGCAGCAGGGTCACGGTCTGCAGGGGATTGCGCGACGGCCCGTTGTCGACGACGCGCCCGGCGTCGATGTCGTCCTGCACCGATGCCACGACCAGCCGAACCCCGGCCTCGGCGACCAGTCGATCGCGGGTTGCGATCACCTCGTCGAAGTTGTGCCCCGTGTCGACGTGCATGACGGGAAACGGCAGGGGTGCCGGGTGAAAAGCCTTCTGCGCCAGGTGCAGCATCACGATCGAGTCCTTGCCGCCGGAGAACAGCAGCACTGGCCGCTCGAACTCCGCGGCGACCTCGCGGATGATGTGGATCGCTTCGGCCTCGAGCGAGCGCAGATGGCTGAGTTCGTACTGCCCCGGTTCGAGCTGAGCGGTGGAGGAGGTCATCGCTACTCCGTAAAGTTGGTCAAATTGGTCAAGAATGTTGACTTGACCTGATAGAACCACGATCGGCGCGTGCTGTCAACCGTGCGGGGTGCATGCACCGAACGTGCGGTCACCGCGGAATTCGGCGTTGGATTTCGCACTCACCGCACGCTCGGCGGCGGGCGGGTCGACTCAGTGGTGCGTCGTGAGCTGTATGACCCGCGCGAACAGCCGGTGCTTGTGGTCCTGGCCGTTCTGAGACTCGATGATCGCGCGCACAGTGCGGCGGCAGCGGCCGCACTGGGATCCTGCGCCGCACGCCGCTGCGACCTGTCGGGATGTGGACGCGCCGTCGTCTACCGCGTCACGGACCGTTTCGGTGGTGATGCCGAGACACAGGCATACGTACATCAGCGGACCCCGCCACCTCGATGAATACTGATAGGTAAGGCTACCTTAACGGGCTCGCGGGCGGCCTGTCTACTTACCGAAAGACTTACCATAAGGCGCTCTCGCGCGAGATCCCACCGGCTACAGTCGGCACGTGCTTCCTGAGCAAGACGGTGAGAACAGCGCTGAGCGTGGCGCACTCGTAATCGGCGGCGCCTCCGGCATCGGCTGGGCGGTAGCGAAGGGCCTGGTCGACGTCGGCTGCCGGGTGACCATCGCCGACCTCAACGCCGACGGTGCCGCGGCGCGCGCGGCCGAACTCGGAGCCCCGACTGCCGGCGTGGGTGTCGACGTCACGGACGAGGATTCGGTGGCCGCCTTGTTCGCGCGCATCGGCCCCGTCGACGTCGTCGTCAACACGGCCGGGATCGGCGGCGTCGGCCGGATCACCGAACTGGAGGTCGAGCAGTTTCGCTCGGTGGTCGACGTCTGTCTGATCGGCGGCTTCATCGTCACCAAATACGCCGGGCGGCATCTTGTCGACGGCGGCGTGCTGGTCAATCTGACGTCGCTGAACGCCCGCCTGGCCGCGCCGGGAATGAGCGCGTACTGCGCCGCGAAGGCGGGGCTGGCAATGCTGACCCAGGTGGCTGCCCTCGAGCTCGCGCCGCGCGGCATCCGGGTCAACGCCGTCTCGCCCGGCTTCGTCGACACGCCGCTGACCGAAGGTGTGGCGCTGGTGCCCGGGGCGCTGGAGGAGTACGTCGAGAACACTCCGCTGGGCCGGGTCGGTACGCCCCAGGACGTCGCCGACGCGGTGCTGTTCCTGTGCTCCGACAAGGCGACCTGGATGACGGGCGAGGTGATCGACCTCAACGGCGGCGCGCACCTCAAGCGTTATCCGGATGTGCTGGCACACGTCGACAAACTGATGTCCGCGACGTGAGTGCCTATGGCGGTAAGCACGCGATCGTCACCGGTGGGGGGTCGGGAATCGGCGCCGCGCTGACGCGCGCACTGGTGGCCGCCGGCGCCGACGTGCAATGCGCCGACGTCGACGGCGAGGCAGCCGGTCGCGTCGCGGACGC
Source organism: Mycobacterium sp. (assembly GCA_032159965.1). Taxonomy (GTDB): domain Bacteria; phylum Actinomycetota; class Actinomycetes; order Mycobacteriales; family Mycobacteriaceae; genus Mycobacterium. Next base: position 7,102 of record JAVHWG010000084.1, on the reverse strand, counting down.
ATCGACGGGGCCGGGTAGAGCCACCGGCGCGCAGCTCGACGTCACCGACCCCGGCGCCGTGCAGTCCGCGGTCGACGACGTGGTGGCACGCACGGGCCGGTTGGACCTGATGTTCAACAACGCGGGAATCGTGTGGGGCGGCAACACCGAACTGCTGACGCTGGACCAGTGGAACGCGATCATCGACGTCAACATCCGGGGCGTCGTGCACGGCGTCGCCGCCGCGTATCCCCTGATGATCCGGCAGGGTCACGGACACATCGTCAACACCGCGTCGCTGGCCGGGCTCATACCCGGGGGCCGGCTCGTCAGCTATTCGATGACCAAGCACGCCATCGTCGGGCTCTCGCTGGCACTGCGGTCCGAGGCGGTCCTGCACGGGGTCAACGTGCTCGTCGTCTGCCCCGGGGCCGTCGAGACCCCGATTCTGGACAAGGGCGGGGTGGGTGATTTCCAGGGCCGCAGCTTCTTCCTGACCGGCCAGAAGATGGGCTATGACGCTGACTTGCTGGCGCGCGACGTGCTGCGCGCGGTCGAGCGGAAGCGGGCGATACTCGTCGCGCCGGGGGTCGCGAAGGCGGGCTGGGCCTTTGCCCGGCTGTCGCCGGCGCTGGTGCAGCGTTCGATGACCCGCATGATCGCGCGTGGGAGGCAAAGCCGATGAGCAATGCCGAACCCGGCTCCCTGACGATTCCGTCGCGTCCATCAGATGTCACCAGCGACTGGCTGTCGGCGGTATTGGGTACGGGCGTCGCCGACGTCGACGTCGTCCCGGTGGGCACGGGTCAGACCGGCGCGACGTACCGGATCACGGCGACGTACCGAGCGAATCCCGGCGGATTTCCCGGCAGCTTCGTGATCAAGATGCCCGCCGAGGACGACGAGGTCCGGGGCGGGGTCACGCTGGGATACCTCTGCGAGGTCGCGTTCTACGCGAAGGTCGCCCACGCGATGGCGGTACCCACTCCCCGGTGCTTCTACTCCGACATCACTTCGGACGGAAGCGAGTTCGCTCTTCTCCTCGCCGACATGACACCGGCGGTGCAGGGCGATCAGATCGCGGGTTCGACGCCTGAGGAGGCGCGGTTGGCCGTGGTCGCGCTCGCCGGCCTGCATGGGCCGAGTTGGTGTGACCCAGAGTGGTTGACCCTCAGCGAGATCGCGATGCCGATGCCCGGCAACACCGACGGATTCAAGGGACTCGGCGACGTCGCGCGAATGGCAGTCGAGATGACGCTCGAGAAGCTGGGCGACCGCGTCCCTGAGCCAGATCGTGAAACCGCAACCAACGCAATGAGTGTGGTGACGCCGTGGTTGATGGCAGAGCCGGACCGCTACTCGCTGATGCACGGCGACTACCGTCTCGACAACCTGCTGTACGCCCCGGACAGGAGCCGGGTCACCGTCGTCGACTGGCAGACGCTGGGCGTGGGCCTGCCGGCGCGGGACCTGTCGTACTTCACCGCGACGAGCCTGGCGCCGGAACTGCGCGCTGAGACCGAGCACGGTCTGGTCGACGATTACTACCAGGCACTCTTGGGTTACGGCGTAACGGATTACGACCGCGACACCTGCTGGCGGGACTACCGTCTCGGGATGCTGCAGGCCCCGCTGATCACCACGCTCGGGTGTGCCTTCGCGTCGTCCACCGAACGCGGTAACGAGATGATGGCCGTCATGCTGCGCCGCGGCTGCCAGGCGATCCGTGAGTTGGGGACGTTGGAGCTGATTGACGAGATCGCTTCTCAGCGCGGATTGTAGAGGTCGGCGACGTCGGCGGGACGAACCTTCAGCGCCGGGTTGCGGGGCAATCGATCGACAGTGGTGATCGCAACGGGCACATGGTGACTGGGCAGTGACTCGCGAACCCAGTCCATGAGTTCCGACTCCGACGGTGTCGGCACGCCGGGCTTGGTTTCCACCGCGGCGAACGGAACATGGCCGAGTCGGCGGTCCGCCACGCCGACGACGGACGCGTCACCGACCGCGGGATGCGCCATCAGCACCCGGCGCACGGTTTCGGGCAGGATCTTGAACCCGCCGCGGATGATGGCGCCGTCTGCCCGGCCGTGGATGGTGACGAAGCCGTCGGCGTCCACCGACGCCAGATCCGTGGTGCGAATCCACTCGGGGCCGACAACATCGATTCGAGCCTCCAGAAGCCCCCGGTCGCCGTCGCCGACCTCGGTGTCCGTCTCCTCGTCGACGATGCGGACCCGAACGCCCGGCAGCGGCCTGCCGACGGTGTCGCGCTTGGCGGGACCGTACCGTCGATAAAGATCCAGCGTCATCGCACACGCGGAACCGGCGAATTCTGTTGCGCCATAAGCCCACAGCAGGGGAATGCCGTAGCGGCTCTCGAATTCGTCCCGCAATTGCGGATCAAGCGGAGCCGACCCGCCGGGTAGATACTCGAGGGACGCGAGGTCCTCTTTTGCGACATCGGCGTCGAGCAGCATCCGGAGGATGGCGGGCTGCACACCGGTTCGCTTGATGCCGTAAGTCTTGATCGCACGGACAAACTCGTCGACCGAGAACTTTTCCAGCAGAACGGTGCGCTTGCCGAGATAGGGCCCGGCGAGCAGCTGGCACACCCCGATGCTGCCGAACGGCCAGTAGACGAGTTCCGGCGGGTCGTCGGGGGACGGGTTCTGTCCCACAGTCATCGACAGCATGGTGTGTTGCAGCACAGGAGTTTTGACCGGCATCCGCTTCGGCGGCCCCGTTGTTCCGCTGGTCAGAATGTGGAGACCGGCCGCGGCGACCTTCGGGCCGGGGTGCACATTGTTGCTGCGACGCCTGACCGCAACGATCCCGACAGTCGGCCACGAAAGCGTGACCGCCGCTGCACCGGTGTGCGTGACGGCTTCTGCGACATCGGGTGTCCAATCCTCGCGGTCGAGGACCACGGCAGGTAGCCCAAGGCCGTCGATGTCCCGGGCGATCGAGCGTGCGGACTGGTAGGAGTAGATCATCACCACCGGGCGTTGGGCGGCGACGAAACCCAGTATGGCCGCCGCGTGAGCCACCCGGTTTCGCACGACGAGGCCAACGGGTTCGCCAGGGTCAACCCCGGCCTGTGTCAGCGCTTGGCCGATGCGCCCGATGTAATCGGTGATGTCGTTGCCCGAGTGCCACTTTCGCTCGAACTCGACGAATGGTCGGGCGCCGTAGCTCGCCAGCCGTGCCGACAGCGTGTCGGCGAACTGTGCGGTGTCTGTGTCGGCGCCCATGCCTCAGTATCGCGTGGAGCCCTGGTCCACTGAAATCTCGGTCGCGGTGACGTTGCGTGATTCGTCAGTGGCGAGCCAGAGGACGGCGTCGGCGATGTCTTCAGGCTGGGCAACCCAGTTCGGCAGGAACGGTGTCAACATGTGCGCCAACTGCGGATTGGTCTCGTTCGCGCGCATCACCGCGTCGACCATGTCGCCCGACCCCATCGCGGTGTCGACTGGGCCGGGGTGGACGCTGTTGACGCGGATCTTGTGCTGCCCGAGTTCGGCCGCGAATGCGCGCGTCATGCCGACGATGGCATGCTTGCTGGTGCTGTAGGGCAGCATGAACGGCTGGACCTTGATCCCAGCGGCTGAGCCGATCAGGATGATCGATCCGCCCCGGCCGCCGTCGATGATCTTCTGCGCTCCCGCCATCACCGTGTTCCACGTACCCGTCACGTTCACGTCGATGACGTCGCGGAAGGATTCGGGTGTGATCTCGTTCCACACCTCGATGGCGGATATCGCGGCGTTGGCGACGATCACGTCGAGGCGCCCCAGCGCCAAGACACCGTGGTCGACGGCTTCGCGCAGTCCGTCGTAGTCGCGAGTGTCTACGGCAGACGCGAGGATGCGGCGACCTGTCTGTTCGACAAGCCCCACAGTCTCGTCCAGGTCGTCCTGCGACGGTGAGTCATAGGGCACGCACGCGGGCAGTTTCCCGGCGATGTCGACGGCGATGATGTCGGCGCCCTCACCCGCCATCCGTACGGCGTGTGCGCGCCCCTGACCGCGGGCCGCGCCGGTGATGAATGCCACCCTGCCCTCGAGCCGGCCGCTCACGCGTCGTTCCTGAATGTCATATAGTAAACCTCACGGTAAGAGTCGGGCCGAGCTTACCGCAGCACTCAGGACAGCCGGCGCTGCGCCGACTTCACCAAGCCCCCGCCGATGATCAGGCGCTGAATCTCACTGGTGCCCTCGTAAAGTCGTAACAGGCGGACGTCGCGGTAGATCCGCTCCACCGGCACTCCGTGCATGTAGCCGGTACCGCCGTGGATCTGCACGGCGAGGTCGGCAACCTTGCCTGCCATCTCCGTACAGAACAGCTTCGCGGCCGACGGCGCGATCCTGCGGTCCTCCTCGGTGACCCATAGGCGCGCGGCCTCGCGGACCAGGCTGCGGCCGGCCATCACACCCGTCTGCTGGTCGGCGATCATCGCCTGCACCAACTGGAAGTCACCGATCGGCGTACCGCCTTGCGTCGCGGTCGCCGCGTAGGCCACCGACTCGTCGAGGGCGCGCTGCGCGGCACCGACCGCCAGCGCGGCGATGTGCACCCGGCCGCGCGCCAGCGAGATCATCGCCGCGCGATAGCCGACGTCCTCGGTGCCGCCGACGAGCGCGGCGTCGGGAACCCGCACCTCGTCGAAGCTCACGTCGGCTGTCCATGCGCCTTCCTGGCCCATCTTGGCGTCCTTGGCGGCAACTTGGACGCCGGGGGCATCGGCAGGGACGAGGAAGACGGCGATGCCTGCGCCGAAGTCGTCGGCAGGCCTGCTGCGCGCGAAGACGACGAACAGATCGGCGACGGGTGCGTTGGTGATGAAGCGCTTCTGCCCGGAGATCACCCAGTCGCTGCCATCACGAGTTGCCTTGGTGCGCAGCCCCGATGGGTTGGAGCCCGCTCCCGGCTCCGTCAGCGCGAAGGAGGCGACGACGTCGCCGCAGGCCATCCCCTCCAGCCAGCGGGCCTTCTGCTCGTCGGTGCCAAATCCCACAAGCACCTGTCCGGCGATCCCGTTGTTGGTACCGAACATCGACCGCAACGCGAGGGAGGTGTAGCCCAATTCCATTGCCAGCTCGACGTCTTGGGCGGTGTTGAGGCCGAGGCCGCCCCACTCCTGGGGAATCGTGTATCCGAACAGGCCCATCTTCTTGGCATGATCGCGAAGATCGTCGGGAACGCGGTCCTCGGTCAGGATTTCCTGCTCGCGCGGCACGACTGCGGTGCGGACGAAATGCCGGGTCTGGGCGAGGATGTCCCGGAAATCGTCATCGCTGACTTCCGCGGTGGTCACGAATCAAGGCTCCTCTCTTCGCGAGCAGACGCCGGTACGGGGCTCGTAATCGGTCAGCATGGGTACGTGGCGCCCGGAGGTTCACATTCGACGTAGGCGCACGCGCCGCCCGACTGGTACTCAGTGCAGATCTGCACGGGCGGCACGCCCCCATCTTTGTCGAGCTGAACTTCGCTGCTCGTCAATTTGAGGAGCACCGAGTCGATCGAATCAGCGTCGATGTTCATGTACGGGGACAGAATGCGATTTGACTCCACCAGCGCGTCGCGGGCAATTTGATGCAACTCCCGGACACGCTCAAGATCTTCGTCGGAGACCTTGACCCCTTCATGCTCGTTTCCCTCGTACATTGTCCTGACCCCTCTCTGCGCGAGCCACGCGGCTGCGCGTCGTCGGTGCAATCCTCGGGCAAGAAGTGACGCGGGTCAACGAACGACGCGATGAAGCGCGAGAGCTGTTTACCGCTAACTGCCGTGGATCATCCGACACGACTGGCGTGAAGCGTTGACCGAGTTACTTGATGAGGCAGCGCCAAGTCTTGTAAGCAGCCGCCCCCGGCTAGGCGTCGCGCCGACCACATGCAGACCTGCTGGTCAACTCCGCAGCGTCGGCCGTGTTTTGTCTATGAAATACGATATGGGACCGTGCGCGGGCCTGCGGACGTCGACGACACAAAGGGGTGACAGGGTGGCGATGCTGAGCGGTCAGACCGCGGTGATCACCGGCGGTGCGCAGGGCCTGGGTTTCGCGATCGCAGAACGATTCGTCGCGGAGGGTGCACGCGTGGTGCTCGGTGATCTCGACCTTGCTGCTACGGAGTCGGCGGCCGAAAAGCTAGGCGGGCCCTCGGTGGCGGTCGCCGTTCGGTGTGACGTGACGGCGGCCGCGGAGGTCGACGCACTGGTAGCTACTGCCGTGGAACGCTTCGGCGACCTGGACATCATGGTGAACAACGCCGGAATCACCCGTGACGCGACGATGCGGAAGATGACCGAGGACCAGTTCGACCAGGTGATCGCGGTGCATCTGAAGGGCACCTGGAACGGCACCAAGGCTGCCGCGGGGTTGATGCGCGAGAACAAGCGCGGGGCGATCGTGAACATGTCGTCGATCTCAGGCAAGGTCGGACTGGTCGGGCAGACCAACTATTCGGCGGCCAAGGCCGGCATCGTCGGGTTGACCAAAGCCGCCGCAAAGGAACTCGCTCACCTCGGCGTGCGGGTCAACGCGATCCAGCCGGGATTGATCCGCTCGGCGATGACCGAAGCCATGCCGCAACGGATTTGGGACCAGAAGCTGGCTGAGGTACCGATGGGCCGGGCCGGCGAGCCCGAGGAGGTGGCCAAGGTCGCGCTGTTCCTTGCCAGCGATCTGTCGTCGTACATGACCGGCACCGTCCTGGAAGTCACCGGCGGCCGGCACATATGAGCGCGCGGGACGCGGTGATCTGCGAGCCAGTGCGCACGCCGATCGGTCGCTATGGAGGAGTGTTCAAGTCGCTCAATGCAGTTGACCTCGGCGTGACGGCCCTGAAGGGGTTGTTGGACAGGACCGGCCTCGCACCCGACGCCGTGCAGGACGTGATTCTCGGTCACTGCTACCCGAACAGCGAGGCGCCCGCGATCGGACGGGTGGTGGCTCTCGACGCAGGCCTGCCGGTGACAGTGCCGGGAATGCAAGTGGACCGTCGGTGCGGGTCCGGCCTGCAGGCGGTGATTCAGGCGTGCATGCAGGTCGCCAGCGGCGACAGCGACGTGGTGGTCGCCGGCGGCACCGAGAGCATGAGCAACGTCGCGTTCTACTCGA
>JAVHWG010000062.1:0-11255 GCA_032159965.1 Mycobacterium sp. | reverse complement strand
CCGAGATATCGGCGAACGGCACACCATAGACGCGTTCCACGTCGTAGGGCGAGAACAGATACATGTCGTCGTTCTTCTTCGCCAGTTCGAAGGTGATGTCCGGAATCACCACGCCCAGCGACAGCGTCTTGATCCGGATCTTCTCGTCGGCGTTCTCGCGTTTGGTGTCGAGGAACCGGTAGATATCGGGGTGGTGAGCGTGCAGATACACCGCACCGGCACCCTGACGCGCACCGAGCTGATTGGCGTACGAGAACGAGTCCTCGAGCAGCTTCATGATCGGGATGACGCCGGAGCTCTGATTCTCGATGTTCTTGATGGGCGCGCCGTGTTCCCGAATGTTGGTCAGCAGCAACGCGACTCCGCCGCCACGCTTGGACAGCTGCAGCGCGGAGTTGATCGAACGGCCGATCGACTCCATGTTGTCTTCGATTCGAAGGAGGAAGCAGCTGACTGGCTCGCCGCGCTGCTTCTTGCCCGAGTTGAGGAATGTCGGGGTCGCTGGCTGGAACCGGCCGTCGATGATCTCATCGACCAGCTTCTCGGCCAGCGTTGTGTCCCCGGCGGCCAACGTCAGCGACACCATGACGACGCGGTCTTCGAAGCGCTCCAGATAGCGCTTTCCGTCGAACGTCTTCAGCGTGTAGGAGGTGTAGTACTTGAACGCGCCCAGGAATGTCGGGAACCGGAACTTCTTGGCGTACGCCCGGTGCAGCAGGGTCTTGACGAAGTTGCGCGAGTACTGGTCGAGCACTTCGCGCTCGTAGTAGTTCTCCTTGAGGAGGTAGTCGAGCTTCTCGTCGACGTCGTGGAAGAAGACCGTGTTCTGATTGACGTGCTCACGGAAGTATTGATGAGCCGCCTGCACATCCTTGTCGAACTGAATCTTGCCGTCGGCGTCGTACAGGTTCAGCATCGCGTTCAACGCGTGGTAGTCGGTCTCCTCCGAGGAGTGCGACGCGTTGGACGTGACTACAGGCTCTGCAGCTGTGACGGTTGGTGACACGTCTGGTCCTTCCAGAAATCGGCTAGGCCCGCGCGGACGGCTTCCACGTCGTCCGGGGTTCCCATGAGTTCGAAGCGATACAGGTACGGAACGCCGCATTTGCGGGACACGACGTCTCCCGCATAGGCGAATTCCGCGCCGAAGTTGTTGTTGCCGGCGGCGATGACCCCGCGGATCAGCGACCGGTTGTGCTCATTGTTCAGGAACGCGATGACCTGCTTGGGCACATAGCCGCCGTCATTGATATCCGGGGTGGCCCGTCCACCGCCGTAGGTGGGCAGGATCAACACGTAGGGCTCGTCGGCATCGATTCGTCCGTGCAGCGGAATCCGGATCGAGGACTCACCGAGCTTCTGAACGAAGCGATGCGTGTTCTCCGAGACGCTGGAGAAGTAGACGAGCCTGCTCATGCCGTCCTCCTCCGTTTCCTTGTCAGTCCTACTGTCTTTGCGTACCCGCTATGCGGACAACGCCGCGAGCGCCTTAATCCGGTCCGGGCGGAAGCCCGACCAATGGTCGTTGCCGGCCACCACCACGGGAGCCTGCAGATAGCCCAGCGCCATCACATAGTCGCGGGCCTCGTCGTCCAGGCTGATGTCGATCGTGTGGTAGGCGACGCCCTGTTTGTCCAACGCCTTATAGGTCGCGTTGCACTGCACACATGCCGGCTTGGTGTACACGGTGATGGTCATCTGAGAGCTGCTCCTCAGCGAAGGTTGACAGGGACACGAACACTGCGCTGCCTCTTATAGTCAGCAGCCCCGCGGCCCAAGAAATTCCAGCGCCAAAACCGCGGTTTCCACGGCGTCACCGCCTGAAATCTTGGCCCGGCTGGACCCGGAAGCTCCGGGGCCGATCGGTGTTGTGGACACTACACCTGGTGTCCGACAAACGGTGCGGACACAACATCTTCGTAATGACATTGTTGAAATTCCCTGGTCGTAGGCCGTTGTGTGATCTGCGCCACGGCGTGTCGCACCGCTTACGGCGTGTCGTGGTGCGACCATGTACTCGGTTTACCAGCACCCACCGACATACGACGCTGCGCCCGCCACCATGGACGGGCGCAGCAAACATTTTTGTGCGGGGTTCAGCCGATCTCGGCGGCCAGCTTCGTCAGCACGTCGTTGACGTTGGCGACGAGTTCATCGTTCTCCCGCGGGTGCTGGCCGTTCAGCGTCCCGAACGGCACCGACAAGGTCAGCGCCTCGATGACGTTGGCCCCGGCAATGCCGAACCCCTTCCGGGTGTCGTCGTGCGACCACACGCCGCCGTACTGGCCAAGTGCGCCGCCGATCACGGCGACCGGCTTGCCGCGGGCGGCGCTTGCCCCGAACGGCCGTGACAACCAGTCGATCGCGTTCTTCACCAGCGCGGGGTAACTGCCGTTGTATTCGGGCGTCACCACGAGAAGGGCGTCGGCGTCGGCAACCGCGTCGCGTAGCTTCACCGCAGCGGCAGGCGTGTCTGAACCGTCGACGTCCTCGTTGTAGAACGGGATGTCGCCGAGGCCGTCGAAGACGGTCACGACCATGCCATCGGGCGCATTCTCGGCGGCCAGTTCGGCGATCTGCCGGTTTGTCGAGGCGGCACGCAAGCTCCCGACCAACGCCAACACCTTGATGTTCGACATCGTGGTCTACCTTTCACAGTTCGAATGAGTGTCGAATCTGGCAACCGGACCACGGTCCGATTCATTCCATGCCGCGAATTCTCCAAGCCTGAGCGCCTCGACCGCTGAAGACACCCGGCACGTTAGAGTCGGGCACATGGTCGCGGCTCACCAGCAGCTTCCGGTGTCGGGCCAGACCACGCAAGAGCGCGGCGACGCTGCCCGAAACCGTCAGCTTCTGCTTGACGCCGCCCGAAAGCTGATCGCCAAACGCGGCCCCGACGCGGTGACGATGGACGAAATCGCCGCAGAAGCCGGCGTCGGCAAAGGCACGCTCTTCCGTCGGTTCGGCAACCGGTCAGGCCTGATGCTCGTCCTGCTCGACGAGGACGAGCAGGTGCTGCAACGTGAGTTCCTGTTCGGCCCCGCCCCGCTGGGGCCCGCAGCCGCTCCGCTGGATCGCCTTCTGGCCTACGGCAGGGCGCGGCTGGCCTTTGTCTGCAAACACCAGCATCTTCTCCAGGACGCTGCCCGCGACCCGCAGACGCGCTTCAACGCACCGCACACGCTGAACCGCAAACACATTCGTCTGCTGCTTGAAGGAGCGGACAGCACAGGCAACCTCGACGCCCAGGCCGACGCACTGCTTGCGCTGCTCGATGCCGACTACGTCGCGCATCAGATCGAGCATCTCGGCATGACGCTGGATGCGGTTGGGGATGCGTGGGAAAGCTTGGCGCGCAAGCTTTGCGGGCACTGATTTCATGACGGCCTCGCCACGCTGGATCCTGCACGTCGACCTCGACCAGTTCCTCGCGGCCGTCGAGGAGCGCAGACACCCCGAGCTGGCCGGCCTGCCCGTGATCGTCGGCGGCAACGGTGACCCGGCCGAACCGCGCAAGGTCGTCACCTGTGCGTCGTACCCCGCGCGCGAGTTCGGAGTGCACGCCGGCATGCCGCTACGTACCGCGGCGCGCAAATGTCCCGACGCGACGTTTCTGCCGTCGGACCCGGCCGCATACGACGCGGCATCCGACGAGGTGATGAACCTGCTGCGGGGCCTGGGATATCCCGTTGAGGTGTGGGGCTGGGATGAGGCCTACGTCGGCGCCGACGTCGACGACCCGGTAGAACTCGCCGAGCGCATCCGCACGACGGTGGCCGCCGAGACCCACCTGACGTGCTCGGTGGGCATCAGCGACAACAAGCAGCGGGCGAAGGTCGCGACGGGCTTCGGCAAGCCCGATGGGATCTACCAGCTGACAGATCAGAATTGGGTGTCCGTGATGGGCGACCGTGAGCCGGGAGCGCTGTGGGGCATCGGACCGAAGACGACGACAAAGCTTGCGGCAATGGGCATTACCACCGTGCGGAAGCTGGCCGCGACGGATCCTGACACCCTTACTACTACGTTCGGCCCCACCACCGGACTGTGGTTGCTGCTCCTGGCAAAGGGCGGGGGCGACAACACCGTCAGCGCAAAGCCATGGGTTCCCCGGTCCCGCAGCCACGTGATCACGTTTCCGCATGATCTGACGGATCGGTCCGAAATAGATTCTGCTGTCGGAGATCTGGCGCAGCGGACTCTGGAAGAGGTGACCGCGGACTCGCGGATCGTGACACGGGTCGCCGTGACGGTGCGCAACTCGGCGTTTTTCACCCGCACCAAGATCCGCAAGCTTGACGCGCCAAGCGTCGACGCCGCGGTGATCGTGCCGGCAGCGCTGCGGATTCTCGACCTCTTCGAGCTCGATCGGCCCGTGCGGCTGCTCGGTGTCCGGCTGGAGCTGGCCCCGCCCGGGTGAGCGTTTCCCTCCCGTTCATCCGCGGGGCATTGAATCGCGTGAATGAAGACTCTGCGACGGGCAGCGGCGATCGTGGCGGTCGCCGCGGTGATGACGGCCGCATGCACCTCGGACAAGCCAAAGCAATCCAGCGGCGATGTTGTAAACCGGAGTGCGACAGGGAATTTGACGGAAACCGGCGGCGCGCGACGGCTCAATGCCGACCAGTCCGACAACGTCCGGAACGCGATCGACTCGTCGGGGGCCCGCAACGTCATTCTTCTCATCGGGGACGGTATGGGTGATTCGGAGATCACCGTCGCACGCAACTACGCGGTGGGCGCCGCAGGAAGCTTCAAGGGTCTCGACTCGTTGCCTCTGACCGGGCAATACACCCACTACTCGCTCAACAAGGACGGCACACCCGACTACGTCACCGATTCGGCTGCCTCAGCAACGGCATGGAGCACCGGCACCAAGACCTACAACGGCGCGCTGAGCGTGGACGTCCGGGGTCTCCGAAAGGAGACGATCCTCGAGATTGCCAAGTCCCGCGGGCTGGCGACGGGAAGCGTGACGACGGCCGAGATCCAGGACGCCACCCCGGCCGCTCTGTACTCGCATGTGACGGGCCGCAAGTGTTACGGACCCGTCGAAACGACGAAGCAGTGCCCGAAGAACGCGCTGGAATCAGGCGGTCAGGGCTCGATCACCGAGCAGTTGCTGGCGACCCGCCCCGATGTGACCCTCGGCGGCGGCGCAGTCAGCTTCGCGCAAGTGGCCACAGCCGGCGCATACCAAGGCAAACCGTTGGACGTGCAGGCGAAGGAACGGAACTATCAAACCGTCCACACCGCAACGGAATTGAACGCGGTGTCGTCGGCGGGACAGAACTACCCACTGCTCGGCCTGTTCGCCGACACCAACATGCCCGTCCGGTGGGCCGGCCCCGCAGCGGAGCGGCAGGGCTATCTGCAACCCGCGGCCACGTGCTCCGACAATCCCAAGCGCACGTCCGAGGTGCCGACGCTGGCCAGCATGACGCAGAAGTCCATCGACCTCCTCAAGACGAATGACAAGGGCTTCTTCCTGCAGGTCGAAGGCGCGTCGATCGACAAGCAGGACCACGTGGCCAACCCGTGCACCCAGATCGGCGAGACCGTCGACTTCGACGAGGCTGTGCAGAAGGCGTTGGAATTCGCCAAGTCGAACGGCAACACGCTGGTGATCGTCACCGCGGACCACTCACACACAAGCCAGATCGTCGACAACATGACGTTCGAACAGCTGCAGGAGATCGCCGAAGAGAAGAAGCAGCCAATCGATCGCGTCCGCGACGTGGTTTATCCGGGCCTCACCCGCGTCCTCAAGACCAAGGACGGCGCCGACATGACCGTCAGCTACGGCACCTCTAACGACCCGGAGCTCTACACCGAGACCCACACCGGCGCCCAACTGCAGGTGGCGGCCTTCGGCCCGTGGGCCGCCGACGTGGTCGGGCTGACCGATCAGACGGATCTGTTCTTCACGATGCGCGCCGCGCTGGGACTGAGCAGCTAGTCGCGGCGCGGAGTGCTCGGCCGCAGCGCACGGGTGAAGAAGACGTTGACCCGCTTCATCGCGACGCTGTAGGGCCACCACGCGACCCGCTTGAACATGTAGAGCGCACGGATGTCAACAGAGGTGTAGATCAGGAAGCGGTTCCTGCGGACGCCTGCGAGGATCTTGTCCGCGACGTGCTCGGGCGTGACCGCATGACCGGAGAACCTCTCGGTCCACCGCTGGACGCGTGGGTCCTCGCGGTCCACGCCGGCGATCTGAACCGATTGCACCATAGGGGTTTTCACCGCACCAGGTACCACCACCGACACACCTATGCGGTGGCGGGCCAGGTCGAAACGCAACACCTCGCTCAACCCGCGAAGGCCGTATTTGCTAGCGCTGTAAGCCGCGTGCCACGGCAGCGCGACCAGCCCGGCCGCCGACGACACGTTCACAAGATGCCCGCCCCGGCCCGCGGCGACCATGGTGGGATGGAACGACTCGATCACGTGGATCGGACCCATCAGGTTGACGTCGACCATCGATTTCCAGTGCTGGTGGGTGAGCTGATCCACGGTCCCCCATGCCGACACGCCCGCGATGTTCATCACCACGTCCATGCTCGGGTGCCGGGTGTGGATGTCTGCGGCGAAATCGGCGACCGCGTCGTAGTCGGAGATGTCGAGCACCCGTTCCTCGGCGACCGTCGCGCCCAGCGCGCGCACGTCGGCGACGGTGCTCGCCAGGCCGTCGGCGTCGCGGTCGGTCAGGAATAGTTCTGCGCCGTCGGCGGCGAGTTTCAACGCCGTCGCACGTCCGATCCCACTGGCCGCCCCTGTCAGGAAGACACGTTTGCCCGCGAACGTCTGCGTCACGCGCGGAACCCTACCGGTCTTCGATGGGCCTGCCGTACAACCCCGCGTGCCAAAGCTGCTCGAGGACACGCACACCGCGCTGGAGATCCCGGTCGGGACCAAGGAAGGATTCATCACCTGAAAGCAACAGCGCCGTCGTGACACCCAGCGTGCGCACCAGCGCGGGGATGTCGTCGCCGAGGGGGCGGGCCGTGCCCGCAGCGAGTTCGTCTTCGAAGATCTTCACGATCTGGTCGATCACGGTCGTCATCTGGCGATCGAGCATCTCGCGGATCTTCGCGTCGGAGTACCGCGCGTTGTTGCACGCCGTGACGACCGGATCGTTGTGGGCGTAGACCGCAGCCGCGCTGCCCACCATCCGCTTGGCGAAGGCCTCCGTAGTCTCGTCGGCAGCCCGCGGCGCGAAATAATGCGTCAGTTCCTCTAGCTCATGGGTCACTTCGTCGAAGATCAGCGCGAGCACGTCGTACTTCGACTCGAAGTAGAAGTAGAACCCGGAGCGGGCGACGCCTGCACGGTCGCTGATCGCGCTGACGGACAGGTCCTCGAAGGACCGCTGTGTCAACAGTTCCCTGACGGCGGCAACGATCGCCTCGCGTTGCCGATCGCCGCGGCTGCGGCGCGCGCCCGCGGGTTCGGCAGTCACGCGAACGACCTTGTCATCGTGTGAGCTAAGGACAAAACTTGACAGGCGTCAAGTGCGGCCGCCAGGATGGTCTTTCGAGTGACCCGGTTCACAAAGCCGTACCCCCAGGAGCATTTGAATGGCGACGATCAGTACACCGGAGTTCCTGCTCGACCAGGCCAAGCGGCGATTCACCCCGTCGATCAACAACTTCCCCGGCATGGCCGCGTTCGAACGCAAACTACTGAACACAGATTTCCCCACGCGAACCCTCGCCGAGCCGCCCGCGGGAAGTGGCCTCAAGCCCGTCGTCGGCGACGCGGGGCTGCCGGTCCTGGGCCATCTGATCGAGATGTTGCGCGGTGGACCGGATTACCTGATGTTCCTGTACCGAAAGATGGGACCGGTCGTGTTCGGGGACTCCCCGGTGCTGCCGGGCGTCGCGGCGCTGGGTCCCGACGCCGCCCAGGTCGTGTACTCCAATCGCAACAAGGACTTCTCCCAGCAGGGATGGGTTCCGGTGATCGGCCCCTTCTTCCACCGCGGGCTGATGCTGCTGGACTTCGACGAGCACATGTACCACCGGCGGATCATGCAGGAGGCGTTCGTGCGCTCCCGGCTGGTCAGTTACGTCGAACAGATGGACCAGGTGGTGTCGCAAGTAATTGCTAACGACTGGGTGGTCAACGACGCGCGCTTCCTCCTCTACCCGGCAATGAAGGAACTGACCCTCGATATCGCGTCGATGGTGTTCATGGGCCACGAACCGGGTAGCGATCACGAACTGATCACCAAGGTCAATAAGGCGTTCACCACGACCACGCGCGCCGGCAACGCGGTCATCCGCACGGGCGTGCCGCCGTTCACCTGGTGGCGCGGTCTCAAAGCGCGTGAGCTGCTCGAGAACTACTTCGCCGCTCGCGTGAAGGAACAACGCGGCAAGGACGGCAACGACCTCCTGTCGGTGCTCTGTCAGACCGAAGACGAGGACGGCAACAAATTCTCCGATGAGGACATCGTCAATCACATGATCTTCCTGATGATGGCCGCCCACGACACTTCGACGTCGACCGCGACGACGATGGTCTACAACCTGGCAGGCAATCCAGAGTGGCAGCAGCGCTGTCGCGACGAGTCGGACCGCCTTGGCGACGGACCATTGGACATCGAAGCGCTTGAGAAGCTGGAATCGCTCGACTTGGTGATGAACGAGTCGATCCGGTTGGTGACGCCGGTCCAGTGGGCCATGCGGCAGACGGTGCGCGACACCGAGTTGCTTGGCTACTACTTGCCCAAGGGCACCAACGTGATTGCATACCCAGGGATGAATCATCGTTTGCCCGAGATATGGACTGATCCGCTGAAATTCGATCCGTACCGATTCACTGAGCCACGCAACGAGCACAAACGGCACCGCTACGGCTGGACCCCGTTCGGCGGTGGGGCGCACAAGTGCATCGGCATGGTCTTCGGGCAATTGGAGATCAAGACGATCGTGCACCGCCTGTTGCGCCGATATCAGCTCGAGTTGCCGCGGCGCGACTACAAGGCCACATGGGACTACGGCGGCATGCCGGTACCGAAGGACGGCATGCCGATCGTGCTGCGGCCGCTGAACCGCTAGCCCTTCGCTGCGCCTCGCGCGCGCCGAAACTGTATTTTCACAGCGGAAGTGCGAGTAACGGCCTGCGAATTTGCAGTCTCGGGCGGGAATCACGGTGTCCAGCCGCGGGAAACCATCGCCTGCCGAACTCGGGCGACGATGTCGCGGTCGCGGTCTTCTTTGACGACGCGTACGACGATCCATCCCAGACGCTGCAGCTGGGGCCACACCCTCATGTCCTTGACGTACTGCGACCGATCCGTCCGGTGTTGATCGCCGTCGTACTCGGCGGCGACCAGGAAGTCCTCCCACCCCATATCGACCCAGCGAACGAGCCGCCCACGTTCGTCAACGACCGGGATCTGCGTAGTCGGCTTCGGGAATCCGCCGTCAATGAGGAGCAGCCGCAGCCGAGTTTCCGGGGGCGACGCCGCGCCCCCGTCGACAAGCGGTAGTAGTTCCCGGAATTGGCGTATGCCGCGCGCGCCTCGATAGCGCTTGGTGAGCAAGAGTGCGTCCTCGACGGAGAAGGGCGTGGCGCGCATCAACGCGTCCAGCCGCGCCAGGGCCTGTCCACGCGGCAAATGCCTGCCCAAATCGAAGGCGGTGCGCGCGGGCGTGGTGACGGGCAACCGCGCCACGTATGTCGTCTCGTCGTCGGACATGGTTTCGTTGCGAGTGACGATGCCGGGGGGCGGGCGTGTGCGGTCGAATCGCAATTCGATCGGGATGTTCGGATCCACCCAGCGAGCGCCGTGCAACGCCGACGCCGCCACGCCCCCGATGACGGCCTGACGATCCGACCAGAGCCAAGCGCCGAGGATCATGTCTCTAACCGTCAGCTCTTGCCGTTTAGGAACGTGTATTCCCGGAAAGATGGGCCGATACCAACGCTGCACCGTATGACGCGTGAGCATGCCGGCGGCCACCGCTTCTCTGCCAATGACGACTTCCCCCATGACGAGAGCGTGACCCCAGCCACCGACACGTCGCCGAAACTGCAAGTTAGCAGCAATAGTTCGAGAGCGGGCCTGCCGAATTACAGTCTCGGCGCAACGACGGCTAGCGGTGCCGGTTGCTCTTCGCGCGAGCGCTCATCGGCGCCGCCACACGTACCTCTTCGTCGCCGGATCGATCACGACGTACCACGCAATCGTCATCAAGCGGTTGGCACAGGCGACGATCGCCTGGATTGCCGAGTCATCCTTATCCTCCGACCAACCCATCGCCCACTCGGTGTGCAGTCCGTCGGTGCCCTGGATGAACGTCGCGGTGTGGCCGTCGGACTTCAGTTGATGGAAACGCACCATGTCGATGGCGATACCGCGATCGAACAGCATTGCGGTGAACGCCGCGACGGGTCCCGACGCATCCACGCTGACGTTCGCCAAATGGTCGCCGATAGCGAACGTGGCGTGATACGTGCGGGCCTGCGGGCCCAGCGACGTCGAGGATCTGTGGGCGTCCGCGCATTCGAACGCGCCCAATCGCAACGGCCCCATCCGAGGGCTGTAGGTGGCCAGGAAAACACTCCATGGCATGTTTTCTGCGTCCTCGCGGAGTCCGCGAGGCAGTTGAACGCCGAATCGCTCAGCGGGCGTTTGCATACCAGGGTCAATGCTAGTGATCGAGCTGAAGGTGCTTGTCATTTTTGTGCCGGTCTTCTGGTCGAGTTGTGGACGACCGACGTCTTCGTAGCTCTGACCCACAGCGGGGGGGTCGGTCTGTAATCAGACCCCGCTGCGGGGCGGTACTACGAGAAGACGCGATTTATGCACGTCAGCGACGATAGACGTTCACGAGCGGTTACCGCAACCGCGTTCAGCCGCTCGAAGTCACAGTCGCCGGGTGAAATCCTCCCCTCGGGCCGCTGGATCGTTCAGTCAATACGTAACTATGGCCGGGCTGGGTCAAGGTTGTGCTGTCGCAGGCGTCACGATCCGGTGTTGTCCGCCGTCAGCGGCAGCTCAACCGAAGAGGTCCGCTCCGCCGGCGATCGAGGTGCCCAGCCGCATCAACGAAACTGCCGCGCCGTGCAGATACTCCCCCGCTTCCCGGGTGGCCTGGCCCGCCAGGTAACGCGCCCAGGTGCCCTCGATCACCGCGCCGAGCTTGAAGCACGCGAAACCGAGGTACCAGTCCAGATGGTCTGAGGCGCGGCCACCGGCCGCGAGATAGGAATCGAGCAACTCCCGCCGCGTCGCCAAT
>JAVHWG010000055.1:0-21248 GCA_032159965.1 Mycobacterium sp. | reverse complement strand
GTCGAAAAGGTTGCCGGATATGTCCGCAAGGGATCGCTGTGGCCCGCGACGTTCGGGCTGGCCTGCTGTGCCATCGAGATGATGGCCACCGCCGGGCCGCGGTTCGACATCGCCCGGTTCGGGATGGAGCGATTCTCTGCGACGCCCCGGCAGGCGGACCTGATGATCGTCGCCGGGCGCGTCAGCCAGAAGATGGCGCCGGTACTGCGCCAGGTCTACGACCAGATGGCCGAGCCCAAATGGGTGCTGGCCATGGGTGTCTGCGCCTCGTCGGGAGGCATGTTCAACAACTATGCGATCGTCCAGGGCGTCGACCATGTGGTGCCCGTCGACATCTACCTGCCGGGGTGCCCGCCGCGCCCGGAGATGCTGCTGAACGCGATCCTGAAGCTGCACGCCAAGATCCAGGAGATGCCGCTCGGCGTCAACCGCGAGGAGGCGGTGCGCGAGGCGGAGGCGGCCGCGATGGCCGTCGCCCAGCCCTCGACCACCACCATGCTGCAGATCGGCGGCCTGCGCCGATGACCGACTCGACGAACGAGCAGCCCGACGCCGTCGAGACCGAGGTCATCGGCGTGCGCCGCGGCATGTTCGGCGTCACGGGCAGCGGTGACACGTCCGGTTACGGCCGGCTGGTGCGCGACATCGTGCTTCCCGGCAGCTCACCGCGGCCCTACGGCGGCTACTTCGACGACGTCGTCGACGCGCTGCTCGCCGCGCTTGGCGTGGACGTCTTCACCTCGGCGGTCGAGCGAGTCGTGGTGTACCGCAACGAACTCACACTCGAGGTGGCGCGCGAGCACCTGGTGACCGTGGCTCGCACTTTGCGTAACGACGACGCCCTGCGATTCGAGTTGTGTCTGGGCGTGTCCGGTGTCCACTACCCGGGTGACACCGACCGCGAGCTGCACTCGGTGTGTCACCTCGCCTCGCTCACTCACGGCAGACGCATACGCGTCGAGACCACCGCGCCTGACGCCGATCCTCATGTGCCGTCGCTGTTTTCGGTGTACCCGACCACCGACTGGCACGAACGCGAGACCTACGACTTCTTCGGGATCATCTTCGACGGCCACCCGTCGTTGACACGCATCGAGATGCCCGACGACTGGGAGGGCCACCCGCAGCGCAAGGACTACCCGTTGGGCGGCGTTCCGGTGGAGTATCACGGTGCCGAGATCCCGCCGCCCGACGAGCGGAGGGCCTACAACTGATGACGCAAACAGAACCGGCCGACACCAAGGAAAACGTCCTGATGGTCGGCGGTCAGGACTGGGACAGTGTCGTCACCGCCGCCGCCGAGGCCCATCCCGGCGAACGCATTGTGGTCAACATGGGTCCGCAGCACCCGTCGACGCACGGCGTGCTGCGGCTGATCCTGGAGATCGAGGGCGAGACCGTCACCGAAGCGCGGTGCGGAATCGGCTACCTGCACACCGGAATCGAGAAGAACCTCGAATACCGCACCTGGACTCAGGGTGTGACGTTCGTGACGCGGATGGACTACCTGTCGCCGTTCTTCAACGAGACCGCCTACTGCCTCGGCGTGGAGAAGCTGCTCGGCATCACCGACGATATTCCGGAGCGCGCCACCGTGATCCGCGTCATGATGATGGAGCTGAACAGAATTTCCTCGCACCTGGTCGCACTGGCTACCGGCGGCATGGAGTTGGGTGCCATGAGCGCGATGTTCTTCGGCTTCCGGGAACGCGAAGAGGTGCTGAAGCTCTTCGAGATCATCACCGGACTACGGATGAACAGTGCTTACATCCGGCCCGGCGGTCTTGCGGCCGACCTGCCCGACGAGGCGATGTCCGCGCTGCACGCCTTCATGAAGCTGGTCCCTAAGCGGCTGACCGACATGGAGAAGCTGCTGCAGGAGAACTCGATCTGGAAGGCACGGACCCAGGACGTCGGCTATCTGGATCTCGCCGGCTGCATGGCCCTCGGCATCACCGGGCCGTGCTTGCGCTCCACAGGTCTGCCGCACGACCTGCGGCGCACCGATCCGTACTGCGGGTACGAGAACTACGAGTTCGACGTCATCACCGACGACACCTGTGACGCCTACGGCCGCTACCTGATTCGCGTAAAAGAGATGCGCGAGTCGCTGAAGATCGTCGAGCAGTGCATCGACAAGTTGGCCCAGCTGCCCGGTCCGGTGATGATCAGCGACAAGAAGCTGGCCTGGCCGGCCGACCTGAAGGTCGGCCCGGACGGTTTGGGCAACTCCCCCGACCACATCTCCAAGATCATGGGCTCGTCGATGGAGGCGCTGATCCACCACTTCAAGATCGTCACCGAGGGCATCAGGGTGCCCGCCGGGCAGGTGTACGTCGCCGTGGAATCGCCGCGCGGCGAACTCGGCGTGCACATGGTCAGCGACGGCGGCACCCGGCCCTACCGCGTGCACTACCGCGACCCGTCGTTCACCAATCTGCAAGCGGTGGCTGCCATGTGCGAAGGCGGCATGGTCGCCGATGCGATCTCGGCCGTGGCATCCATCGATCCCGTGATGGGCGGCGTCGACAGGTGACTGACCAAATCTCCCCGTCGCTGCGCTCCACCCCGCCGGTATTTCTCTCCCTGGGCCCCAGACCCGAGGAACCCACGCACCTTCGAGGCCGGGAGAGCTATCCCGACGACGTGGTCGCGCGGCTGGCCGCCGATGCGCAGCAGATCATCGCGCGCTACCCGCAGTCGCGCTCGGCGTTGCTTCCTCTTCTGCACCTCGTGCAGGCCGAAGACGGCTGCATTACGCCCGCGGGTGTCTCGTTCTGCGCCGCCCAGCTCGGGCTGACCGGCGCGGAAGTGACTGCGGTGGCGACGTTCTACTCGATGTACCGGCGCGACCCGACCGGCGAGTACTTCGTCGGCGTATGCACCAACACGCTGTGCGCGATCATGGGCGGCGACGCGATCTTCGACGCGCTGCGCGAGCATCTGCACATCGGAAACGACCAGACCACCGACGACGGCAAGATCACGTTGCAGCACATCGAGTGCAATGCCGCGTGCGACTACGCACCCGTCGTGATGGTCAACTGGGAGTTCTTCGACAACCAGACGCCCGACTCCACAATCGCACTCGTCGACAAGCTGCGCAGCGGTGAGAAGGTGGCACCGTCGCGGGGGCTGCCGTTGTGCACATTCCGCGAAACCTCCCGGATCCTGGCCGGTTTCGCCGACGACCGTCCCGAGGAGGCACAGTCCGACATGGGCGCTGCCACCCTTGCCGGACTGCGGGTCGCGCGCGCCAACGGGATGCATGCGCCCGAACCAGACGGCGCGACCGACTCGGTGCAGGATGCGCCCACTCCGGGTGAATCTCCGGCGGAGAAGGTCGCCGAGCAGTCGGCGCCTGCCCCGTCGGCCGAGGTGCCAGCCAACGGCAGTTCGGCCGAAAAGGAGAAAGACTGACATGGCCGACCCCACACCGCTGACCCCGGTGCTGAGCCGGTTCTGGGACGCACCGAAGTCGTGGACGCTTGAGACCTACCGCGAGCACGACGGGTACAAAGGGCTCGACGCCGCGCTGGCGATGTCGCCCGACGAGGTGCTGCAGACCGTCAAGGATTCGGGCCTGCGCGGCCGCGGCGGGGCGGGATTCGGCACCGGCATGAAATGGGGCTTCATTCCCCAAGATTCGACGGGCGCGGGCGCCAAGCCGCACTACCTGGTGATCAACGCCGACGAGTCGGAACCGGGAACGTGCAAGGACATCCCGCTGATGTTCACGACGCCGCACTTTCTGATCGAGGGCGCGATCATCGCGTGCTATGCGATCCGGGCGTCGCATGCGTTCATCTACGTCCGCGGCGAGGTTGTACCGGTATTGCGCAGGCTCCGTGCGGCGGTGGCCGAGGCTTATGACGCCGGCTACCTCGGCAAGGACATCCTCGGCTCGGGGTTCGATCTGGAGATCATCGTGCACGCCGGCGCGGGCGCGTACATCTGCGGCGAGGAGACCGCGTTGCTGGACTCGCTGGAAGGCAGGCGCGGCCAGCCACGCCTGCGCCCGCCGTTCCCGGCAGTGTCCGGCCTCTACGCGTGTCCGACCGTCGTCAACAACGTCGAGTCCATCGCCAGCGTCCCGCCGATCATGCTCAACGGCGTGGACTGGTTCCGCTCTATGGGAAGCGAGAAATCGCCCGGCTTCACGCTGTATTCGCTGTCAGGTCACGTCACACGGCCCGGGCAGTACGAGGCGCCGCTGGGCATCACGCTGCGCGAGCTTCTTGACTACGCGGGCGGCGTGCGGGCCGGGCACGAGCTGAAGTTCTGGACACCGGGCGGTTCGTCGACGCCGATCCTGACCGCCGAACACCTGGACGTCGCTCTGGATTACGAGGGCGTCGGGGCCGTCGGATCGATGCTGGGCACCAAGGCACTGCAGATCTTCGACGAAACCACCTGCGTGGTACGGGCGGTGAAGCGCTGGACCGAGTTCTACGAGCACGAGTCCTGCGGCAAGTGCACACCGTGCCGCGAGGGCACCTACTGGCTGGCCCAGATCTACGAACGGCTGGAGTCCGGCGAGGGCACGGCCGAGGACATCGGCACGCTGCTGGACATCTCCGACACGATCAACGGAAAGTCGTTCTGCGCGTTGGGAGACGGCGCGGCCAGCCCGATCATTTCCTCCATCGAACACTTCCGCGACGAGTACGTGGCACATGTGGAGCAGCGGGGTTGTCCGTTCGACCCGCGCGACTCGATGCTCGCCGCACCTGAAGGAGCAGCGGTATGACCGCCACTGGCGATGAGCGCTTGCGCGAAGAGAAGAAGACAAAGCTCGCGACCACACCCGAAGTCGAGATGGTCACGCTGACCATCGACGGCACCGAGATCTCGGTGCCCAAGGGCACTTTGGTGATCCGGGCCGCTGAGTTGCTGGGTGTGCAGATCCCCCGGTTCTGCGACCACCCTCTGCTGGATCCGGTGGGGGCCTGCCGGCAATGCCTGGTAGAGGTCGAGGGCCAGCGCAAGCCCATGGCCTCGTGCACGATCGTGTGCACCCCCGACATGGTGGTCCGCACTCAGGTCACATCAGAGTCCGCCGACAAAGCACAGCGCGGCGTGATGGAGCTGCTTCTGATCAACCACCCCCTGGATTGCCCGGTGTGTGACAAGGGCGGCGAATGCCCTCTGCAGAACCAGGCGATGTCCAACGGACGGGCCGATTCCCGGTTCACCGACGTCAAACGAATCTTCCCCAAGCCCATCAACCTGTCCAGCCAGGTGCTGCTCGATCGCGAACGCTGCGTGCTGTGTGCGCGCTGCACCCGGTTCTCGAATCAGATCGCCGGCGATCCGTTCATCGAGTTGCTCGAGCGCGGCGCGCTTCAGCAGGTGGGCATCGCTAACAACGAACCGCTCGATTCCTACTTCTCAGGCAACACCGTGCAGATCTGCCCGGTGGGTGCGCTCACTGGGACCGCCTACCGGTTCCGCGCCCGCCCGTTCGACCTCGTGTCCTCCCCCAGCGTCTGCGAGCACTGTGCCGGGGGTTGTGCGCAACGCACCGATCACCGGCGTGGCGTGGTCCTGCGGCGGCTGTCCGGTGACGACCCCGAGGTCAACGAGGAATGGAACTGCGACAAAGGTCGCTGGGCCTTCAAATACACCACGGTGGGTGACCGGATCAGGACCCCACTGGTTCGCGGCGAGGACGGCGTCCTGGCACCGGCGTCATGGTCCGAAGCACTCACGGTCGCGGCGAAGGGATTATCCGCCGCCTACGGAAATGCGGGTGTGCTCGTCGGCGGGCGATCGACTGTCGAAGACGCCTACGCTTACGCCAAGTTCACCCGAGTCGTGCTGGGCACCAACGACATCGACTTCCGCGCCCGCGCACACACCGCGGAGGAAGCGGACTTCCTGGCGGCTCACGTCGCCGGCCGGCCGATGTCGGTCACCTATACCGGCCTCGAGTCAGCGCCGGCCGTGCTGCTCGTCGGCTATGAACCAGAAGAAGAATCCAGCATCGTCTTCCTGCGGTTGCGCAAGGCGGCACGCAAGCACAACACCAAGGTGTACGCGATCGCGCCGTTCGCCACCCGCGGGCTGACCAAGATGTCGGGCACCCTGCTGCAGACCCCGCCCGGCGAGGAGGCCGCGGCACTGGACGGGCTCGAATCCGGCGACGTCGCGGACGCACTGAGCAGGCCCGGCGCGGTGATCCTGGTCGGTGAACGGCTTGCGACAAGTCCCGGAGCACTGTCGGCGGCCGCCCGTCTGGCCCAGAGCACCGGAGCGCGACTCGCGTGGGTGCCGCGACGGGCAGGAGATCGCGGCGCACTGGAAGCCGGTGCTCTGTACAACCTGCTGCCCGGTGGGCGGCCCGTCGCCGACTCCGAGGCACGGACTCAACTGGCCAGGGCGTGGAACGTCACGGCACTGCCTGCCGAGCCGGGTGCATCCGGTAATGAAATCGTCGCCAGTGCAAGCGATTACGGTGCACTGTTGATTGGCGGCGTCGATCTCGCAGACCTTCCCGACCCCGCGATGGCCGCAGCAGCACTTGATGACGCACCGTTCGTGGTCAGCCTGGAGATTCGTCGAAGTTCAGTGACCGAGCGCGCCGACGTCGTGTTCCCGGTCGCGCCCGTGGTCGAGAAGGCCGGAACATTCGTCAACTGGGAAGGCAGGCACCGGCCATTCGAGCCGTCGTTGCCCAACGCCGGCTCGTTCACCGACAGCCGCGTGCTGACGATGATCGCCGACGAGATGGGCGTCGATCT
Source organism: Mycobacterium sp. (assembly GCA_032159965.1). GTDB lineage: Bacteria > Actinomycetota > Actinomycetes > Mycobacteriales > Mycobacteriaceae > Mycobacterium. The sequence goes on along the minus strand of JAVHWG010000055.1, from coordinate 14,505 downwards.
CGGTTTGACCCATGCGGCGAGTGCGCGCGCTGAGATGGCCGCAATCGGTGCCTGGGACGGCGTTCGTCCCGAGCCGCCGACCACTTCCACCACGCAACCGGGCGCAGCGCCCACGCCGAATGCCGGTCAGGCGCGTCTGGCCAGCTGGCACATGGCGTTGGACCTCGGTCGGTTGCAGGACGGCGAACCACACCTCGCGGGCACTGCGCGCCCGCCCGTCGCGCGCCTTTCGCCGGCCACCGCGGCCGAAATCGGTGCCGCCGAAGGTGAACCCGTCTCCGTTCGGACCGAGAGCGGCGCCATCACGCTGCCGCTGGCCATCACCGACATGCCCGACCGGGTCGTCTGGTTGCCGATGAATTCGCCGGGTTCGGCAGTGTACGAACAGCTTCGCGTGACGGCAGGAAGCATAGTGTCGCTTTCCGGCGAGCAGGAGCGAAGCGACCGGGGGATCAGGGCAGGAGCGCGAACATGACCGGATTCGGCAACGATCCGTGGTGGCTGGTGGTGATCAAAGCCGTCGGCGTGTTCGCGTTCCTGGTGCTCACGGTACTGGTCGCGATTCTCGTCGAACGAAAAGTGCTGGGCCGCATGCAAATGCGGTTCGGTCCGAACCGCGTCGGCCCGTACGGGCTGTTACAGAGCCTGGTCGACGGCGTCAAGCTCGGCCTCAAAGAGGGTCTTCTCCCGGTGGGTGTCGATAAGCCCATCTTCCTGATGGCACCGGTGATCTCAGTGATCCCGGCGTTCACCGCGTTCGCGGTCATCCCGATGGGCGGACAGGTGTCGATGTTCGGACACCACACTGCCCTGCAGCTCACCGACCTGCCGGTAGCTGTGCTCTACATCCTCGCCGTGACATCGGTGGGCGTGTACGGCATCGTGCTGGCCGGCTGGGCCTCCGGTTCGACGTATCCTCTGCTCGGCGGACTTCGGTCGTCGGCGCAGGTGATCTCCTACGAGATCGCCATGGCACTGTCGTTCGCCGCGGTATTCCTCTACGCCGGAACCATGTCCACGTCACAGATCGTGGCCGCGCAGGACCGTGTCTGGTACGTGTTCCTGCTGCTGCCTTCGTTCTTGATCTACGTCACCTCGATGGTCGGTGAGACCAACCGCGCGCCGTTCGACTTGCCCGAGGCCGAAGGCGAATTGGTCGCAGGCTTCCACACCGAGTACTCGTCGCTGAAGTTCGCGATGTTCATGCTCGCCGAGTACGTGAACATGACCACGGTGTCTGCCCTTGCCACCACCATGTTCCTGGGCGGCTGGCACGCCCCGTGGCCCTTCAACATGATCGACGGCGCGAGTTCCGGCTGGTGGTCGCTGATCTGGTTCGTCGGGAAGGTCTGGGCGTTCCTGTTCCTGTTCATCTGGTTGCGCGGCACCCTGCCACGGCTTCGCTACGACCAGTTCATGGCCCTGGGCTGGAAGATCCTGATCCCGATCTCACTGGTGTGGATCATGATCGTCGGCATCGTGCGCACTCTGCGCGCCGAGGGCTTCCATTCGTGGGCGATGATTTTGATCGCGGCAAGCACTGTTGCGGGATTCGCGCTGCTGATGTCCATCCGGAACCTCGTGCGCACCAGGTTCCACCCTTCAGTGGCCGACGGTGCGAATTCTCCTTACAGCGATTTCCCCGTACCACCCGTGCCAGGTCAGCCGTCGGTGCGCTCAACCGCCGAGAAGGAGGGGGCTGATGCCTAAATTCCTAGATGCCATAGCAGGTTTCGGCGTGACGTTCGGCACGATGTTCAAGAAGCCGATCACAGAACAGTATCCGGAGGAGCCGGGCCCGGTGGCACCGCGGTATCACGGCCGTCACCAACTCAACCGTTACCCAGACGGCTTGGAGAAGTGCATCGGCTGCGAGTTGTGTGCGTGGGCCTGCCCTGCCGACGCGATTTACGTCGAGGGCGCCGATAACACTGAGGAGCAGCGGTTTTCACCTGGCGAGCGCTACGGGCAGGTGTACCAGATCAACTACTTGCGGTGCATCGGCTGCGGATTGTGCATCGAGGCGTGCCCGACGCGAGCGCTGACCATGACCAATGACTACGAGATGGCCGACGACAACCGCGCCGACCTGATCTACGGCAAGGACAAGCTGCTCGCGCCGCTGACCGACGGGATGACAGCACCACCGCACCCGATGGTCGAGGGGTCGACCGACGAGGAGTACTACCGCGGCACCGTCTTCCTGGGACAGCCCACGTTGGGGCAGCCCACATGACGCTGCTGCTGGCCGCTCCCGGAGTGGTTGACGGGGCTACCCGCACCTCCACGGCCGAAGCCGTGACGTTCTGGGTACTCGCTGTCGTCGCGCTCGTCGGCGCGGTGGGTATGGTCACCGCGTCCAAAGCCGTCTACTCGGCGATCTTCCTGGCGATGACGATGATCGTGCTGGCCATTCTCTACATCGCACAGGATGCGCTGTTCCTCGGCGTGGTTCAGGTGGTCGTCTACACCGGCGCGGTGATGATGTTGTTCCTGTTCGTGTTGATGCTGATCGGCGTCGACACCCCGGAGTCGCTCGTGGAAACCATTCGGGGGCAACGCGTCGTCGCGATTTTGACCGGGTTGGGTTTCGGGATCCTGGTGATCGCCGGGGTCGGCACCGCATCGACGCCGTTCGTCGGCTTGGCGAAGGCCAACGAAGGCGGCAACGTGCAGGGGCTGGCCGTGCTCATCTTCACCAAGTACCTCTGGGCGTTCGAGGTCACCAGCGCGCTGCTCATCACTGCGGCGCTCGGCGCGATGGTGCTGGCCCACCGGGAGCGGTTCGAACGCCGCAAGACGCAGAAAGAACTGTCACGTGCGCGGTTCGGGCCGGGGCAGCGGGCCACTCCGATGCCGAGTCCCGGTGTGTATGCACGGCACAACGCGGTCGACATTCCGGCCCGGCTGCCCGACGGTTCGGACTCCAGCGACTCGGTATCGAGGGTGCTGACGCCGCGACCGGTGAACGCCGCGGGGAACCTGAACGGTCACGGCGATGAGCCGCTTGCGCGAAGAGCAAATGGCAGCAACGGGAGTAGCCGGTGAACCCACTGAACTATCTCTACCTGTCGGCACTGCTGTTCACCATCGGCGCGGCCGGGGTTCTGTTGCGCCGCAATGCGATCGTCATGTTCATGTGCGTAGAGCTGATGCTCAACGCGGCCAATCTGGCGTTCGTCACGTTCGCCCGCATGCACGGATCGCTCGACGGTCAGATGGTCGCGTTCTTCACGATGGTGGTGGCGGCGTGCGAGGTCGTCGTCGGCCTCGCCATCATCATGACGATCTTCCGTGCCCGCAGGTCGGCCTCGGTCGACGACGCCAACCTGCTGAAGCATTGAAAGCCTGGACATGACGACCACCCTGACTTGGCTTCTGTTGGCGCTGCCCTTATTCGGGGCAGTGGTGCTGCTACTGGCGGGCAGGCGCACCGACCGCTGGGGGCATCTGCTGGGCTGCGCGACGGTGCTCGCGGCATTCGCAGCCGGCGTGGCGTTGTTCGTCGACATGCTGGGCAGGCACGGCGAGGAACGCACGCTGCACGTCGACGGTTTCTCCTGGGTACCCGTCGACAGTTTCCAGGTGAACTTCGGCCTGCTGGTCGACCCGTTGTCGATTTGCTTCGTCCTGCTGATCACGGGCGTCGGTTCGCTGATCCACATCTACTCCGTGGGCTACATGGCCCACGATGTCGACCGGCGAAGGTTTTTCGCCTATCTCAACCTGTTCGTCGCCGCGATGCTGCTGTTGGTGATCGCCGACAACTACCTCGGGCTGTACGTGGGATGGGAAGGCGTCGGCCTGGCGTCCTATCTGCTGATCGGCTTCTGGTACCACAAGCCGTCCGCGGCTACGGCGGCCAAGAAGGCCTTCGTCGTCAACCGCGTCGGCGACGTCGGCCTCGCACTGGCGATCTTCGTGATGTTCGGGACGTTCGGCACCATCTCCTACGGCGGGGTCTTCCCCTCCGTCGGCGGAGCAAGCGAGGGCGTGCTCACCGCGATCGGCCTGCTGTTGCTGCTTGCGGCGTGCGGCAAGTCGGCTCAGGTGCCGCTGCAGTCCTGGCTCGGTGACGCGATGGAAGGCCCGACGCCGGTGTCGGCGTTGATCCACGCCGCCACCATGGTCACCGCCGGCGTGTATCTGATCGTCCGCTCGCACCCGGTCTACAACCTCGCCCCCGGCGCCCAGGCAGGTGTGGTGGCCGTCGGCGCAGTCACGCTCTTGTTCGGCGCGATCATCGGATGCGCCAAGGACGACATCAAGAAAGCCCTTGCCGCGTCGACGATGAGCCAGATCGGCTACATGGTTCTGGCCGCCGGGCTGGGTCCTGCGGGCTACGCATTCGCGATCATGCACCTGTTGACGCACGGCTTCTTCAAGGCCGGGTTGTTCCTCGGCGCCGGCTCCGTCATGCACGCCATGAACGACGAGGTCAACATGCGACGCTACGGCGGGCTGCGCAAACTGTTGCCGGTCACGTTCGTGACGTTCGGACTCGGTTACCTGGCGATCATCGGGGTGCCGCCGCTTGCCGGCTTCTTCTCCAAGGACGCGATCATCGAAACCGCTTTGGCCGCTGGAGGTTTCAAGGGCGCTGTGCTGGGCGGCGCCGCGCTGCTGGGCGCGGGCATCACCGCGTTCTACATGACGCGGGTGATGTTGATGACGTTCTTCGGTGAAAAGCGCTGGGCCGAGGGGTCGGCGGGGGTCGGCGAAGCCGGGGGGAAGGCGCTGCATCCCCACGAGTCGCCGCGGGTGATGACGTGGCCGATGATCGTGCTGGCCGTCGGCTCGGTTGCCTCGGGTGGATTGCTGGCCATAGGAGGCACTTTCGAGCACTGGCTGGAGCCCGTCGTCGGTGCCCACGAGGAGGCCGCACACGCGTTGCCGGCGTGGGTCACCACGGTGATCACGCTTGCCGTCGTAGCTGTCGGCGTCGGAATCGCCTACCGCATGTACGCGACGAAGCCGGTGCCCGAAGAGGCACCGGCCGGCTCGGCGCTCACGGTTGCCGCCCGCCGCGACCTCTACGGCGACGCCTTCAACGAGAGGGTCTTCATGCGCCCTGGCGCCTTGGCGGCACGCGGGGCTGTGGGCCTCGACGACAAGGGCATCGACGGATCCGTCGGCGGACTGGCCGCGGCAATAGGCAAGCTGTCCGGCGCACTGCGGATGGGCCAGACCGGATTTGCGCGGTCGTACGCGTTGTCGATGTTCGCGGGCGCCGTCCTGGTGGTCGCGGCGATCCTGGCGGTGAGGTTCTGGTGAGCGGCGTTCCGTGGTTGACGATTCTGTGGCTGGTCCCGATGGCCGGCGCGGTGGTCATCGTGTTGCTGCCGCCGCCGTGGCGCAACGTCGCGAAGTATCTCGGTCTGGCGGTGTCGATCGTCGTGCTCGGGGTCGCCGTGGCGCTGGCAGTGGGATTCTGTCCGTGCGGTGTGCGGTACCAATTCGTCGAAACCCATTCGTGGATACCGGCGTTGGGCACGTCCTACACACTGGGTGTCGACGGCATCGCGCTGGTGCTGGTGCTGCTCACTGCCGTGCTCGTGCCGCTGCTGATGATTGCCGGCTGGCATGACGGCGGTGAGCGGCCGCGGGCCACACACAGCTACGTCGCGCTGTTCCTGGCTGTCGAAGCGATGGTGCTGATCTCGCTGGTCGCGCTGGACGTGCTGCTGTTCTACGTGTTCTTCGAGGCGATGCTGATCCCGATGTATTTCCTGATCGGCGGCTTCGGCTCGGGCGAGAACCGCTCGAAGGCGGCGGTGAAGTTCTTGCTGTACAACCTGTTCGGCGGGCTGATCATGCTCGCGGCGGTAATCGGGCTGTACGTCGCGACCGCACGAAACGGCGTCGGCACGTTCGACTTCCGCGCGATCGTCGACGCCGTCGCGAGCGGGCAACTGAACATCGACTCCGGTGTTGCCAAAGCCCTGTTCCTGGGCTTCATATTCGCGTTCGCGGTCAAGGCTCCGCTGTGGCCGTTCCACCGCTGGTTGCCCGACGCCGCAGTGGAGTCCACGCCCGCCACCGCGGTGCTGATGATGGCCGTCGTGGACAAGGTCGGCACATTCGGCATGCTGCGCTTCTGCCTGCAGCTCTTCCCCGACGCCTCAACGTATTTCCGGCCGCTCATCATCACGCTGGCGGTCATCGGGATCGTCTATGGCGCGGTCGTGGCAATCGGCCAGACCGACGTGATGCGATTGATCGCCTATACGTCGATCAGCCACTTCGGCTTCATCATCCTCGGCATCTTCGTGATGACCAGCCAGGGCCAATCCGGCTCAACGCTCTACATGGTGAACCACGGCCTGTCGACTGCGGCCCTGTTCCTGATCGCAGGCTTCCTGATATCGCGGCGCGGCACCCGCACCATCGCCGCATTCGGCGGCGTCCAGAAAGTCGCCCCAGTGCTGGCCGGCACCTTCCTGGTGTCCGGCCTCGCGACGCTGTCGCTGCCCGGGCTGGCCCCCTTCATCTCCGAATTCCTGGTGCTGCTGGGCACTTTCAACCGCTACCAACTGGCCGCGATCATCGCCTCGAGCGCTCTGGTGCTCTCGGCGATCTACATCCTGTGGATGTACCAGCGGATGATGACCGGGCCGGTCAAGGACGGCAATGAGAAACTGCGGGACCTCGTGCCGCGCGAACTACTCGTGGTCACTCCGTTGATCGCACTGCTGCTCGTGCTCGGTATCTATCCGAAGCCCGTGCTGGACGTCGTCAACCCTGCCGTCGCCAACACGCTGAGCACGATCGGCGAGCACGACCCCGCACCGACCGTCGCGGCAACCACCACAGCGGGAGGACAAGCCAAGTGAGTATCCCCGCACCCAGCGTCGAATACGCCCAGCTGTCCCCGATGCTGATCATGTTCGGCGCCGCCGTCGCCAGTGTGCTCGTCGAAGCCTTCATGCCTCGCCGGACGCGTTACGGCGCGCAACTGGTGCTGAGTCTCGGCGGGTGCGTTGCCGCATTGGTCGCGGTGGTCATCGTCTGGCGCGGCCTGCGGCTACCCGGACACACGGTGATCGCGGGTGCAGTCGCGATCGACGGGCCTACCCTGATGCTTCAGGGTACGCTTCTGGTGGTCGGTGTCCTTGCCGTGGTGTTGATCGCCGAACGGCAGATCAACGTCAAAACGCCTGTGCTCGCCGCGGTTTCGCACGCGAGCGGATTGGACGCATTCACCCCACAGGCGGCGGCGATCCCGGGCAGCGCCGCTGAGCGCGAGGCCGACAACGCGGGCTTCAGCCAAACCGAGGTGTTCCCGCTGACGCTGTTCGCGCTCGGGGGGATGCTGCTGTTCCCGGCTGCGAACGACCTGCTGACCATGTTCGTCGCACTCGAAGTCCTGTCGCTTCCGCTTTACCTTCTGTGCGGACTGGCGCGACGTCGTCGGCTGTTGTCACAGGAAGCGGCGCTGAAATACTTTCTGCTCGGTGCGTTCTCGTCGGCGTTCTTCCTGTACGGCGTCGCGCTGCTGTACGGGTACGCCGGCACCCTGACCCTCTCGGGCATCGGCGATGCGATCGGTCAGCACCGCAGTGACGAATCGATGGCACTGATCGGCGTCGCTCTGCTGGTGGTCGGTCTGCTGTTCAAAATTGGTGCCGTTCCGTTCCATTCGTGGATTCCCGACGTCTACCAGGGCGCCCCGACCCCGATCACGGGGTTCATGGCCGCAGCTACCAAGATCGCCGCGTTCGGGGCGATGCTGCGGATCTTCTACGTCATGCTGCCGGGCTTCAACGTCGAATGGCGACCCGTGATGTGGGGCGTCGCGATCCTGACGCTGGCCGTCGGCACGATCAGCGCGGTCACGCAATCCGATGTGAAGCGGATGCTCGCGTACTCGTCGGTGGCTCACGCCGGCTTCATCCTGACGGGCGTCATCGCGGCGCCGAATCCGGCCGGGCTGTCGGCGACGATGTTCTATCTGGTGGCGTACGGGTTCAGCACGCTTGGTGCATTCGCTGTCGTGTCGTTGGTGCGCAACGCCGATGGCGACGAAGACACCGAGTTGTCGCGGTGGGCGGGGCTCGGACGCGAGCGACCGCTCGTCGGCGCGATGTTCTCCATGTTCCTGCTCGCGTTCGCCGGTATCCCGTTGACCAGTGGGTTCATCGCCAAGTTCGCGGTGTTCAATGCGGCCGAGCAGAGCGGCGCCGCACCACTGGTGATCGTCGGCGTGGTGGCCAGCGGCGTCGCGGCCTACTTCTACGTGCGCGTGATCGTGCTGATGTTCTTCACCGAACCGTTGGATGAGCCGCCGACGATTTTCGTCCCCGGCATACTGAGCAAGGCCGCTATCGCGGTGACGGCCGCGGTCACCGTCGCCCTCGGCATCTTCCCGCAACCACTGCTCGACTTCTGCGAGCACGCAGCACAATTCGCGCACTGACTCCCGTTCTATGCCACCACGCCGCTGATGATGATGGCGGTGGTCTGCGCCGCCCAGTCGTCGTCGAGGTCTTCATCCGGGCGCAGTAGGAGCCGCAGCATCGTCGTGCCGCCGATCACCTCGACCAGACGGTCCGGATCGACACCAGGCCGGGCGTCTCCGTCATCGATGGCACGGCTGACACGCTCGTGAACAGCCGCGAACAAGTCTGCGAAACGTTGCATCACACGGCTATTGAGCTCCCGGTCACTGCCCATGTCGGCGACGAGGCCGGGTAAAGCCGCACGCACCACCGGGGTGGTGAACACGTCGCGGGTCGCCGCGACCATGGCGCGTACGTCGTCGGCGAAACTCGTCGACGGTGTGACAAGCGCACTCGCCGTCGCGGGGAAGGCCGCTTCGTGGACCAACTCCGCCTTGCTCGACCACCGGCGGTACAACGCGGTCTTCGTGGTGCCCGCACGCTCGGCGATAGCGGCCATCGTCAGGTTGGAATAGCCGGTCTCGACAAGTAATTCCGCCGCAGCCCGCAGGATGGACGCGTCGATCCGCGGGTCGCGTGGGCGCCCCGGGGACTTGTCAATGATTGCCGAGTCTGCTTTCATATCGCTACCAAGCGTATCGTAATTATCGAGCGAAGGACGAATTGTGGCAGGAGAACCGGCTGTCGACGAGGTCAGCCGATTACAGCACTCGAGCCGGGACACCAGCACCCTGCCCGGCCTCATGGCGCGCTGGCTGGCGACCGTACTGCCGGGCGGAGCGGTGCCGGAGGTGACGGTCGAGAGCGGCGTCGATTCGAACGGCATGTCGTCCGAAACCATCATCTTGACCGCCCGTTGGGCTCAGGACGGCACGCCGACTGAACAGAAGTTCGTCACGCGCGTCGCCCCCACCGCACAGGACGTCCCCGTCTTCCCGACATACCGGCTTGACCATCAGTTCGACGTGATCGCCGCGGTCGCCGAGATGACCGACGTACCTGTCCCCCGCGTCCGTTGGCTCGAGCCGACGGGCGACGTGCTGGGAGCGCCGTTCTTTCTGATGGATTACGTCGACGGTGTGGTGCCACCCGACGTGATGCCGTACACGTTCGGTGCCAATTGGTTCTTCGATGCGTCCACCGAATCGCAACGGCTGCTGCAGGATTCGACGGTCGAGGTGCTCGCCAAGCTGCACGCGATCCCCGATGCGCCGTCGAAGTTCTCATATCTCGCCGAGGGCGGCCCCGGTACTGCGCTGGAGCGGCACCTGGCATGGGTGCGGTCCTGGTATGACTTCGCGGTCCCCGACATCGGCCACTCTCCCCTGCTGGAGCGCACCTTCGAATGGCTGCAGGAGAACTGGCCTGCTGACGTGGCAGCGACGGACCCGGTGCTGCTGTGGGGCGACGCCCGGATCGGCAACGTGTTGTATTCGGACTTCCGTCCGGTCGCGGTACTCGACTGGGAGATGACGACACTGGGCCCGCGGGAACTCGACGTCGCCTGGCTTCTCTACGCGCACATGGTCTTTCAGGAGCTCACCGGTTTAGCAGGCCTGGAAGGACTGCCCGACGTTCTGCGTGAGGACGACGTCCGCGCGACCTACCGGGAACTGACCGGTGTCGAACTGGGCGATCTGCGCTGGTTCTACGTCTATTGCGGAGTGATGTGGGCGTGCGTGTTCATGCGTACCGGCGCCCGCCGGGTGCACTTCGGCGAGGTGGAGCGGCCCGAGGACGTCGAATCGCTGTTCTACCACGCCGCTTTGATGAAGCGCCTGATCGACGAGGACGCGTGATGCTGGGACCCGTCGATGAATACCCTGTGCATCAGCTGCCGCAGCCGATCGCGTGGGCCGGGTCCAGCGACCGCAACTTCTACGACCGTTCGTACTTCAACGCACACGACCGCACCGGAGACATCTTTCTGATCAGCGGCATCGGCTACTACCCGAATCTGGGCGTCAAAGACGCGTTTGTGCTGGTCCGCAGGGGTGACGTGCAAACTGCAGTTCATCTGTGCGACGCACTTGACCAGGACAGGCTGCAGCAGCACGTCAACGGCTATCGCATCGAGGTCGTCGAACCCTTGCACAAGCTTCGCATCGTCATGGCCGAAACCGAGGGCATCGCGGTCAATCTGACGTGGGACGGATTGTTCGACGTGGTCCAGGAGCAGCGACACATGCTGCGAGCCGGCAACCGAATCACGTTGGACGCGCAGCGGTTTGCGCAACTGGGCGCATGGAGCGGACGGATCGCGATCGACGGCCAGGAGATCGTCGTCGACCCCTCCGTCTGGATCGGGTCGCGCGACCGGTCGTGGGGAATCCGCCCGATCGGCGAGCCCGAACCCGCCGGCCGGCCCGCCGACCCGCCATTCGAGGGCATGTGGTGGCTCTATGTGCCGATGGCCTTCGACGACTACGGGATCGTGCTGATCATCCAAGAGGAACCCAATGGGTTCCGGTCATTGAACGACTGCACTCGGATCTGGCGTGACGGCCGCGTCGAGCAACTCGGGTGGCCGCGGGTGAAAATCCACTACCGGTCCGGCACAAGGATTTCCACCGGCGCGACGATCGACGCCACGGCAGCCGACGGTTCGCCTGTGCGGTTGGACGTGGAGTCGAAGCTGCCGGTGCCGATCCACGTCGGGGGCGGCTACGGAGGCGACTCCGACTGGCTGCACGGTACGTGGAAGGGCGAGAAGTTCACCGAGCGACTGACGTACGACATGACCGACCCGGCGATCGTCGGGCGTGCCGGGTTCGGTGTGATCGACCACGTAGGACGGGCGATGTGCCGCGACGGCGATGCTCCACCCGTCGAGGGGTGGGGGCTGTTCGAGCATGGCGCCCTCGGCCGTCACGACCCGTCGGGCTTCACGGACTGGCTAACCGTCGCTCCGTAGACGTACTCCTTTCGTCGTCATTCCTGGTGGATAGCCAGCTTCTTGCTGATAGTTTGCTGGAACCGCTACTCAGGCGGCCGTTGAGGAGTTAATTCCATGCCCGAGCAAAGTGAGCACGCCGTCGTCGTCGGGGCCAGCATGGGCGGTTTGCTTGCTGCTCGGGTCCTGTCGGACTTCTATCGGACCGTCACCGTCGTGGACCGCGATGCGCTGCCGGACGATCCAGGGAACCGGCGCGGGGTGCCGCAGGGTAAGCACACGCACCTGCTGCTGCCGCGCGGCGCACAGATCGTCGAGGAACTCTTCCCGGGGATCCTCGACGAGCTCGTCGCCAAGGGCGTTCCTGTCTGGGACGACGGAGACCTGTCCAAACTGCACCTATCCTTCGGCGGATACAACATTCTCGGCTCGGGAACTCTCCCGATCGCGAAAAGGGACATGGCCATGTATCTGGCCAGCAGACCGTTCCTCGAGTGTCATGTACGCCGGCGGTTGCAGGCGATCACCAACGTGTCGCTGCTGGGCGGTCACGATTTCGTCGAACTGGCGACCAACTCCGGTCGAGTCACCGGAGTTCGCGTGGTCAAGCACGACGGTGGTGACGAACGTCAGCTGGACGCTGATCTGGTGGTCGACGCCATGGGCCGCGGCGCCCACACTCCGGCCTTTCTCGAGAGCCTGGGCTATGGCCGACCGGTGGAGGATCACGTGATTACGCGCACGACCTATGTCAGCCAGCGTCTGAAGATCCCCCGCGGCACCTTGAAAGAGATGTTCGCTGACATTGCCCCGGGTGGGGGCAGGCCCACCGGCATGTTCCTCGTCGGCAACGAGAACGACTCATGGATTTTCACGGTGTTCGGGATGTTGAACCATGAGCCACCGCGCGACCTTGCGGGCATGCTCTCCTTCGCCGGCGACTATGCCCCCGCGCATCTGTTGGACGCGATCCGTGCAGGCGAGCCCGACGGCGAGGTGATGCAACATCGCATGCCCTCCAGCCAATGGCGACGTTATGACAAGATGCAGCGGTTCCCCGACGGGCTGTTGGTCACCGGCGATGCCATCTGCAGCTTCAACCCGGTTTACGGCCAGGGCATGACGGTGTCAGCATTGGATGCCATCGCGCTGCGCGACTGCCTGCGCCGCGGGCACCGCGATCTCGCCCGCCGATACTTCCGCGCGTCGGCGAAGCCGATCGGCGTGGCCTGGGACATGGCCGCGACTTCCGACCTGACTTTTCCCGAGGTGGAAGGCAAGAGGACCCGGGCGATGCGGGTCACCAGTCGCCTCGTCGACTGGTCGCTGGCCGCGTGTGAGTCCGATCCCGCGGTGATGGGCCGCTTCTACCGGGTCAACGGTCTGGTCGATTCCCCGCTACGGCTGGCCCACCCCGAGTTCGTCTATCGGGTGGCCCGCGCCAACCTGCGCCGGCGCCGAGATCGGAGACCACAGCATGAGCAGGCCGGAGCCCGCGCCGTGCAAGGATAGCGTCCATGACTGTCGTTCTGGTACACGGTAATCCGGAAACCGACGCGATTTGGGGTCCACTGGTCGACGCGCTTGGGCGTGACGACGTCGTGCGGTTGTCGCCGCCGGGTTTCGGCGCTCCGCTTCCGCCGGAGTTTCCTGCCACCTACCTCGCCTACCGCGACTGGTTAGAGGCTGAGTTGGAGCGCTTCGGCGAACCCGTCGATCTTGTCGGGCATGACTGGGGCGGCGGGCACGTCATGACTGCGGTGATGCATCGTCCGGAGCTTGTTCGAAGTTGGGCCAGCGACGCGGTAGGACTGTTCGACTCGGACTACGTCTGGCACGACCTGGCTCAGGTGTGGCAGACAGAAGGCGCCGGCGAGGAGTTGGTGGGCACGCTGCTCGGAGGAACGCTCCAAGAGCGCACCGACCAGATGGCTTCATTCGGTATCCCGGTGGACATCGCGAGTTCGATTGCCGCAGAACAGGATGCCGACATGGGCCGGGCGATCCTGTTGTTGTATCGCTCGGCGGCTCAGCCTGCGATGGCTGAGGAAGGCCGGTCGCTGGAGAACGCTGCGGCCCGTCCTGGACTGTCCCTGCTCGCTACCGAGGATCCCTACATCGGCCACGACGACCGGCGTCGTCGGGCAGCTGATCGCGCGGGTGCTCGCACGGAAGTGCTTGACGGCCTTGGGCACTGGTGGATGGTCGAGGATCCGGCGCAGGGCGCTGCAGCCTTGACCCGCTTCTGGGAGTCCCTCGGATGAGGCTCAGCAGTCGAGGTTGATGACCGCGGCGCTGACGATCTCGACGGCTGCGGCGATTGAGACGCCAAGATCCTTCGCCACCATGTTGGAGGCATCCGCGGATGTCATGCCGTCGTGTTCGGCTTTACAGACTTTGTAACCCGTAGAGAGCAACTGCTGGGGGTTCAGAAAGACGAACCTGACCTGCAGCGGCTTCAAGAAGTTCTCTTCACTGGCCTGAGCGGGCGATGCCATTGCCAGTGCGAGAGCGGAGGCGGCCGCGGCGACCGCGATCGGGGTGCGAAGTGCGCGCATCATGTTCCATAACCTCCAGAGGACAGCTCCCACACGCTCCGGGTGGTGCCCGGAGCGTTGACGCTCATCGTTCAGATTAAACAACCAGGTCGGACGGTGAGTCGACTTCGGGGCAATGAGTGCTTCATGCGTCTTCGCCTGCCGTTGTCAAGGGTGGTTTCGGGATCTGTGGATAGGTTCGGGTCTGTGGATAAGTCTGGGTGAATTCGGTTGTGCGGCTTATGCTGTCGGCACTTGTGGCCGGGCGATGTTGTCGGTGGGTGGCGGTAGGTTGCGGGTATGAGTTCGATCGCGTTCGAGGCGGCCAGCGCGGCGTGGGCGGAGTTGGCCGAGCACGCCGGGGTGCCGGCGGTGTCGCGTACCAGCGCCCAGCACATCGAGTGGCTGCAGCGGGTGGAGACCGTGGCACGCTGCCTGCCCGCGTTGTGCCACGAGGCCATCAACGAACTGGCCGAACACGGCACCGTCGCCGAGCTGGGCGGGTCGGTGCGTGACGCGCTGGCCGACGCGTTGCGGATCACCCGCGGGGACGCCGCCCGCCGGATCGAGCAGGCCGCCGACCTGGGACCGCGGCACACCCTGACCGGGGAACCCCTGGCGCCGCGGCTGGCGGGCACCGCGGCCGGGCAAGCAGCCGGGGCGATCAGCGACCAGC
>JAVHWG010000003.1:0-7262 GCA_032159965.1 Mycobacterium sp. | reverse complement strand
CCGCCTGATAGGTAGCTCGGAACTCCGGCGGCACGGTTCCCAGGGGGCGGGTGATGCCGCTGACCAGCGCGACGTTCGGCAACTGGGTGACGCGCTGGGCCATCTGCTCCAAGTCGGCAAGGGCCTGCGGCGTGCGCAGGTCGTGCGGTGACTGGACGAGGATGTATTCGGGTATCGACTGACTGACGTCGAAGTGGCGTTCCAATGCGGCGTACCCGACCGAACTCGGAGCCGATCCTGGCAGGGCTTTGCGATCGTCGTAGTTGTAGTGCACCAGGCCCGCGCACCCGGCGAGGATGGCCAGGACGAGCAGGCTGGCGACCAGATGGACCTTCGGCCGCCGCACGATGCGTATCCCCGAGCGTCGCCAGAATCGGGTGGTGAGCTCGCGGCGCGGCGTGACCCAGCCCCGCGGCCCGGCCAGCACGAGAATGGCAGGCAACAACGTCAGTGCGGCCAAAAATGCCACGCCGATCCCGATGGCCGATGACACACCGATGGTCGAGAACACTCCCATCTTGGCGAAACTTATGCCGAGAAAGGTGATTCCGACCGTCGCGGCGGATGCGGTGATCACCTTGCCAATGGAGATCAATGCCCGTTTCACCGCTTCATCGCGGTCTGCCCCGAGCCGCAGATAGTCGTGATAGCGGCTGATCAGAAAGACCGCATAGTCGGTTCCCGCGCCCGCGATCATCGCGCTCAGGAAAATGACGGATTGGTTGGAGACACCCAATCCGGTGAATTGCGAGACCCGTGCCACCACGGCTTGTGCGGTGAGAAGAGAGATCCCGATCGCCACCAACGGCAGCAGCATGGTGAGCGGATTGCGGTACACCACCAGCAGGACGACGAGGACCAGGATGCCGATGGCAATCTCGATCGGCATCCGATCCTGTTCACCTGCGACCGTGAGGTCGGCGACGGTGGCCGCCGGCCCGGTGAGGTGCACCTTGAGCGGGCCACCGGCAGCGTTGTGTTCGACGAGGTCGGATACGCGGTGGTAGGCCTCGTAGGACCGCGGCGTGCCCAACTCGCCCGCGAGGCCGACCGGCAACACCCAGGTCGTCCTGTCCTTGCTCGTCAAAAACGGACGCAGTTGCGGGGTGCTGACGAAGTCCTGCAGCATCACGACGTCTGTCCGGTCGCCGCGCAACGTGTCCACCAGCTTGCGGTAGGCGGCCTCGTCGGTGGGCCGAAGCCCGTGCTCGTTGATCAACGCCACCAACAGCAGATTGTTGGTGCCCGATTCGTGAAACGCCTCGGTCATCTGACGGGCGGCGACACTCGACGGGGCGTCGCTGGGCAGGATCGCCAGCGGATGCCGCTGGGCCATCTCGGTCAGGCTCGGCGAGGTCAGCGGCAGCGCGATCGCCACGGCGATCCAGAGCCCGATGACCGCCCAGGGCCAGCGCACCACGAAATCGGCTAGCCGTCGCATGTCACGCGGCACCTCTCACGCCGGCCAGCCTGGCACGCCTACGCAACGCGCCCCCAATGCCCGACGTCGGCGACCCGGGTACACACCGACCGCATCGCTGCCATGAATCGGGCCACTGACTTCTGGGCAACCGGGTTGTCCGGGAGCATCACTTCCATCGCCGTGCCCTCCTGGTACCGGAATACGTAGATGGTCAGCTGATAGGAATATCTTCCGTCCGAATAGATTCCGATGTTGTTCGCATAACCCATCTCAGCTGCCGCGAGCACTGCGTTGAGCGGTGCGGCACCCCCGTGGAAGAAGTTCGACACCGGAAAGTTCGCACGGGGTCTGTCCAGCCAGGGAGCCAATTCGAGGACGCGGTCATACGGCACCTTGGCCAGCTTCAGGCCCGAGTCGAAGGAGGCCTGGGCCGCCCAGGCGGCCTCACCGAATGACGCCGCAGCGATCGGGACGGTGATCGGGATCAGACCTGTGAACCACCCCTGGGTCATGAAGTTGTCCGACGTGCGACGGGTGTCCCGTGGGGTGAGCCCGTAGTACGTGGCAGCGCCGGTGAACTCGTGCTCCACCTGCGCAAGGCAGGCGAACAGGCCGCCGATGAAGCGGGCACCCGCGGCGGTGCAGACCGCGTCGAAGCGCGCAGTCTGTTCGGCGTCCATCAGGATCTCCGACACCATGTCGCTGGCGGTCGGCTCCAACGGGTTGCCCAGCGGCAGCGGAAACTCGGGATAGCTCCCGTTGTTGTTTTCGGCGAAGTCGATCCACGCCTGCACCTCGGGCGAATCGACGGTCAATGCCGATGTGTATTCGCGCTCCTGGACGCAGAAGTCGTCGAAGCTGCCGGCCTCGGGAAGTGCAAGGGGCTCGCCGCTCGCCGTCAATGCTTGATACATCCCCGCGGACTCGAGCATCGTGATACCGATCAGCGCAGCGTCCCCGTGGACGTGATCGATGCTTGCATAAAAGGTGAAGTGACTTTCGCCCTGAACGACCCCGAAGGTGTAGCAACCCCACTCCAGCGGAGTCGGTATCGCGATGAGGTGTTTGTATAAGTCTTCTGCGGCCATTTCGCCGTGATCGATCGGCCCGAATTCGACGTCGGCGGGGTCAGTCATCCTGCGCCGGACGATGTCGCCGGTTCCGGTGTACTCGAACCAGCTGCGATAGGTGTCGTGCCGGCGCAAGTATGCATTCAGTGCTTGATTCATCGCAGAGATATCGCAGCGGCCGGGGACTTCACACGTCGCGATGATTTGCCGGGAATAGTCCAGTCCAGCGGTGATTCGCTCGTAATGACCACGAACGTGCTGCGCCTGCATGTAGCTGACCGGCACGGAACTGACCGGCGCCCGCAGGGCCCGCTCGCGAGCGGCGAGTGTCGCGTGCCAGGAGGTCACGACGCCCGGGGTCGGTGTCCAATCGTCGATCGAGCCGACCGTCACATTCCCGATACGCAAGACTTCCTCCGCGGTTCGAACGGCTGGGTCCCGACGACAGCCGTCGCGAGGGTCAACATACCCTCACCGAATCGGCGTCGCCCGTACCTGCGCAGCCACCTGCGGTGGCACGCACGGCACAGATGCGCATGCGATACTGACCGACGATCTCGCCCGCCGAGGCAGTGAGGACGACTGCATGGAATCTGCCAGAACTCCGATTGACCCGACATCCGGATTCGCGATCGTGGGCTACGCGGCTCGCTTTCCCGGTGCCCCGGACGCGGACGAGTTCTGGCAGGTGTTGCGGCAGGGGCGCGACACGGTATCCGAGGTGCCCGAGGACCGTTGGGACGTCGACGAATTCGCCGACCCGGATCCCGAGGCGCGCGGAAAGACGGTTACCCGCCGGGCCGGCTTCATCGAAGACGTGGCGGGCTTCGACGCGCCGTTCTTCGGTGTGTCGGCGCGCGAGGCCGGATGGATGGACCCGCAGCACCGGTTGTTGCTGGAGACGGCGTGGCGGGCGGTGGAGCATTCGGGTATCGCGCCAATGTCGCTGGCGGGCACCAGGACTGGTGTTTTCGTCGGTCTTTCCACCCATGACTACCTGGGACTGATCTCAAACGAGCTGGGTCCGGAGGAGATCGAAGCGTATCTGGCGATTGGAACCGCGGCTGCCGCAGGAGCGGGACGGATCAGTTACCGGCTGGGATTGCAGGGCCCGGCGGTCACGGTTGACACCGCATGCAGTTCGTCGTTGGTGGCGATCCATCAGGCCTGCCAGGCGCTGCGCTTCGGGGAATGCGACGCCGCGCTGGCCGGTGGCGCTAACGTCCTGCTCAGCCCTGCGACCATGATCACGTTCTCCCAGTCGCGGATGCTGGCACCGGATGGCCGGTGCAAGACCTTCGACGCGTCTGCGGACGGCTACGTGCGGGGCGAGGGCTGCGGCGTGATCGTCGTGAAACGACTCGAGGACGCGATCCGCGACGGTGACCGGGTGCGGGCCGTGATCCGGGGCAGCGCGGTGAACCAGGACGGCGCATCGGGTGGTTTGACGGTGCCGAACGGCGTTGCCCAGCAACGCGTTATCGCCGAAGCGCTGCAGTGCGCGGGCCTTGCGGCCGGCGATGTCGGTTACCTGGAGGCGCACGGGACCGGGACCTCGCTGGGCGATCCGATCGAAGTCCAGGCCGCGGCTGCGGTGCTGGGCAACGGTCGTGACGACAGCAGGCCGCTGCTGATCGGATCGGTGAAGACGAACATCGGGCATCTTGAAGCGGCCGCGGGCATCGCGGGTCTGATCAAGGTCATCCTTTCACTCGAGCACGAGGTCCTGCCCAAGCACTTGCACTTTCAGAATCCGTCGCCGCACATTCCCTGGGACCGGATACCGGTGCGCGTCGTGGACGAGGCCACCGCCTGGGCCCGTGACGACCGGCCCCGGATCGCCGGGGTCAGTTCGTTCGGTTTCTCCGGAACCAACGCGCACGTCATCCTCTCCGAGGCTCCTGCCGAAGCGACCCAGGTTGGTGGGGTGCCGGATGGGACCGACCAGGCAGGGGGCCAAGAACTCAGCGTGCTCCCATTGTCGGCGCGCTCTCCGGATGCATTGGTGCAGAACGCGAATCGATACCGTAAGTGGTTGATCGACCACCCGGACGCCGCGTTGTCCGACGTGTGCTTCACCGCCGGTGCCGGGCGGTCCCATTTCGAGCACCGGGCCGCGCTGCTGGTCGATTCCACGCAGTCCGCCGCTGAGTTGCTCGGCGCGCTCGCCGACGATCGCCCGGCGCCGGGTTTGGTGCGGGGGGTGTGTGCCGACCCGCCGAAGACGGCGTGGCTGTTCCCGGGCCAGGGCAGCCAATACCCAGGCATGAGCGCGGAGTTGTTCAAGACCGAGCCGGTGTTCGCCGAGACGGTGATGCGCTGCGCGGCCGTGTTTGCCGACGTGCTCGAAAAACCGTTGCTCGACGTGATTTTCAGTGCTGACAGCTCAGAGGGCGACCAAGACGCGTTGCGGCAGACCGGCTATGCCCAGCCAGCATTGTTCGCGGTGGAGATGGGTCTGGCCCGGCTCTGGCACTCGTGGGGTTTCGAGCCGGACGTAGTCCTTGGCCACAGCGTCGGGCAATACTCGGCTGCCTGCGTCGCGGGCGTGCTGAGCCTCGAGGACGGAGCGCTACTGATGGCCGAGCGCGGCCGGCTGTTCGGCAGCCTGCCGTCCGGCGGTCGGATGGTCGCGGCATTCGCCCCCGCTGAGCGGGTCGAGAGCATGACCGACGAGTTCCCGCGCTTATCGGTTGCCGCCTACAACGGCGCCAATACCGTGCTGTCGGGACCTGTGCAGGATCTGGACCAGGCGGTGGCCGCACTCACAGCCGATGGCGTCCGGTGTGACTGGCTGGACACCAGCCACGCGTTCCATTCCGCTCTGCTGGATCCGGTCCTCGACGAGTTCGAGTCGTATGCCAGCCGGTTGGAGTTCGGTTCGCCGCAACGGATTCTGGTGTGCAACCGCACCGGCGACGCGCTGGGCAGGAACGTCAAACTCGACGGCGCCTACTGGCGACGGCATGCGCGGCAGCCGGTCGAATTCTCCAAGAGCGTGCGCACGCTCTCCGATCTCGGCTGCAAGGTCCTGCTGGAGGTCGGCCCCCAACCGGTGCTCACCGCGGCCGCCCTGCGGGCATGGCCCGATCCGGCAACCGCGCCACGGGCGATTGCGTCGCTGCGTCGAAACACGGCCGACCACCGGCAGATCCGTGAAGCCCTTGCCGACGCGTACACCGCGGGCCACGTGCCCGACTTCGGTGCGCTTGGGCGCGGACCGGTGCGAAAGGTCGACCTGCCGGCGTATCCGTTCCAGCATCGCCCGTACTGGTTCCGCGACAAGGGGACGCCCCGGCCGACCCCGGCCGGTGGCCCACGCACCGACGCGGTCCGGCTTCTCGACGACAGCCTGATCGACGAACTCGCCACGCTGCTCGACGGTGTGGGCGGCAACAGTCAGACCGTGGACGTGCTGACCAGGCTTGCCGCCCAACACAACCAACAACGCAATAGTCAATCGATCGCAGCCGACCGCTACGAGATTCGGTGGGATCAATCCGCTGGCGGGCTCTCACGGGCCTCGGACACCGATGCGGGCGAGTTCTGGCTCGTCGTCGGTGACCACACCGACGCGGTCGCGCCACTGCTCGACGCGCTGGCCGCACGCGGGCACCGGCACCGGAGTCTGGCGCTGCCGGTTTCCGATGCGGACGAGCAACGGCTCGAGGTCACCTTGCGCGCCGCCGCCCAGGACGAACCGACGTTACGCATCCTGAATGTCGCTGCCGTCGACACCGACACTGCGACGTCGATGCGGTCGCTGTTGCGGATGCAACACCGGGTCCTCAGCGGAACCCGGCGACTCATCCGTGCCGCGGTCGCCGCTGACCTGAGGCGCCCGATCTGGTCGGTGACGGCTGGCGCACAACGGGTCACCGATGCGGACGTCGTCTCGCCGGGTCAGACCTGCCTGTGGGGATTCGGGCGCGCCGCCTCGCTAGAGCACCCACAGGTGTGGGGCGGACTTGCCGACCTGGGCGGCGCCGGCACCGGCGAGTGGTCACAGCTGATTGATCACGTGGTGGCGGCACCGCGCGGGGAAGACCAGATCGCGCTGCGCGATCACGGCGTCTACGTTCCCCGGCTGGCTCGGCGCACGACGTCGCCGACGGCGGCACCGCTGGTACTGCGCGACGACGCAACCTATTTGGTGACCGGGGGCCTGGGTTCGCTCGGCATGGAGATCGCCGGATATCTGGCGGCAGGCGGGGCGCGGCATCTGGTGCTGACCAGCCGACGATCCCCAAGTGCCTCCGCACAGCGGCGAATCGACGCGATGGGCGAACAATACGATTGCGAATTCCGGGTCGTCGCCGCCGACGTGGCCGATCCGCACGAGGTTGCCCGCCTGCTGGCCACCGTGCAGGCCGAACTACCGCCGGTGGCCGGGATCGTCCATGCGGCAGGCGAGATCGGCACTACCCCGCTGCGTACCCTCGACGACGCCGAGCTGGACCGGGTGTTCGCCGGGAAAGTTTGGGGTGCTTGGCATTTGAGCGAAGCAGCCGAAGAACTGCAATTGGATTTCTTCGTCAGCACCTCCTCGATCTCCTCAGTGTGGGGCAGCTTCGGCCAGACCGCATACAGCGCGGCGAACGCCTTCCTCGACGGACTTGCCTGGCAGCTGCGCGAGCGGGGCGTCCCGGGGTTCAGTGTCAACTTCGGTCCGTGGTCGGCGGGCATGGCCGACGAGGACGCTCGGGCGCAGCTCGAGAAGCGCGGTGTCAAGACGCACTCACCCACGGACGCGCTGGCCGGAATGGCCG
>JAVHWG010000550.1:0-8839 GCA_032159965.1 Mycobacterium sp. | reverse complement strand
AGGGGGTGGGCTCGTACGAGAACCCGAGTGCGCGGACAGGCGGCCAGCAACTTCTGAAGAAGACGGCAGTGAATCGGCGTGCTGTCAGCCTACGCGGGGACCACGCCGTGTGTCAACGCCGTGTGTACGTACCGGCTACGCCAGTCGTGACAATAAACGTTGACACGCAACGGCTTTCGATACAGCATCGGCGAGCGGACGGGTTGCGGTGGTCTACGTTGCGGATTCGGCGCTCGGCGGCGGCGCGGCACCGGGATGTCGGATCGACGCCTGGCGGAGCCGGCGATTGTTCATGGGCTCCTGCGCCGACTTCTGGTGTTCAAGCTGCCGGATCAGCTCACGCTTCGCTTCGGAAAGTGCCCGGTCGATGTCCGGGTTCACCGCGACCGCTACCAGCGGCTGACGGCCGGGCAGGATAGTCCGCAGTGTGACGCGCTGCTCCTTGCCTCCCCGGTCCTGCAGCGAGACCTCGAGGTCCACGTCTCTCGGATCCCACCTTCCCAAGTGCGGCCCGAGCGTCGACAGCGCCTCGACTACGTGCGGACGTTCCTTCGCGACGAAGCCAACGCCTATATGAACAGAATTCTCGCGAAATGCGTTGTGCTCTTGACTTTCAGATTTCCTCATCGTGCCTCGTTTCGATCTCCTTGGACGTACGGGCGAGTTAAGTGCGCGGGCAGCTGGCCGGGTCGAATGTCGCAGTTCTCTCAGCCGGCGAGGGCGGTCAGGAGTTCGCCCAGGTGCACAGTGGCGATGCCGATGGCGGCGTCGCCGATTCCGTACGGCACCACCAACGTCTCGGCATGCACGAGCGCCCCGCACGAATAGACGACGTTGGGGACGTAGCCGTCCTGCTCGTCGGCGGCGGGACTCAGGAGCGGCTCCCGGAGCTGTCCGAGAACACGGGTCGGGTCCTCGAGATCGAGCAGAATCGCGCCGATGCGGTACGTGCGCATCGGACCGACGCCGTGGGTGAGCACCAGCCACCCAGCTTCGGTTTCGATTGGCGGACCGCAATTTCCCAGTTGCAGGGCTTCCCAAGCTTCATTCGGTTGCTGACATGGAGTCGATTCCGCCCATACGAATGGATGATCGGCGTAGGCAACAGAATTCGATTCGCGGTCTGATCTCGACATGGCAGCGTAGCGTCCGCGGATCCGGCGGGGGAACAGTGCTAAGCCTTTGTTGGCCGCGGCACGCCCGACCATTGGCGTGGAGGTGAAGGATCGGAAATCCGTTGTCCGCAGCAGCTGCTGGCTGATATGAGATCCGCTGTAGGCCGTGTAGGTGGCATAGAACGTGACCGATCCGTCGTCGTCGACGAAGCGGACGAAGCGAGCGTCCTCCATGCCGGCTTGCTCGGCCGCCATCGCGGGCCACAGGACCCGCTCGGAAAGCGGAATACCGTCGGCGAATTCGATGGAATAGGTCCGGTCGGCGATGGTGCGAATCAACGAAATCGTCTGGTGCGCATGACCGCGGGTACTCCGGTGGCTCTGCAGATTGTCGAGTCGCGCATCGAGGTCGGCTCGGGTGAACCGGTCACCCAGCGCGTCGAGAACGTAGTCGGCGGCCTCGCCGGCGTCGTGGGACCGGGCGAGCTCACTGCGGAAGACAGTTGCGTCGAGCAGCGTCGATCCGACCGACCCGACACTGGCGAACGGCGCCGGAGCATCGACCACGACGCCGCCTGCGGCGTCAACGACGCCGGTCCTGAAGCCGATGGACGACCGGTGCCCCTCCCCGATGCCCCGGACGCTCATCACGAATCGCAGGCTTCCCGCTGCGGCCCCGGACTGATCCGGGTGCGCCACGACGCTGGGGTTGCACAAGGCCGCCCCCTCGATGGCGTATTCGCTGGTAAATGTCGCGCCCAACAACAACATTCGCGCCTCGGACAGATCCTCGTCGGCCGCCAGCCGATCCGCGAGTTCACGAGCGTGGCGGCGGAAAGTGCCGACCAGGTCTCGATGGCGTAGTTCGAAGCGGGTGACGACTTCGTCAAGCGACGATCGCGCCTCGTCCTCGTCGAGTGCAAGAATTCGCTTGAGCACAGCCCCCGCACGGGAATCCTGCTTCTCGAACTCTTCCTGCCCGGGCACAAAGAGCTGGCTGATTACCCTCGACGGGTCGGCAGCGAGCCGCTCAGGGCTGCGCGTGACGAGCTCAGCCCGCACGGATGTCATTGCAGGACGGTCGATAAGCGCCGAGCGTGCTGCAGGGTGGAGATCACTGCAAGCGTCGATTCCGCGCCCTGGTTGAGGTTCACAGCGTCAGCGTGCAATCCGTCGTATCCACCACCGGTGTCCGGGTTCCACATGGGCAGTCCGGCGTCGTTGGCGCCCTCGAACCACGCCGCGGCGGCCAGAACGCTGTCGGGCCAGATGGCGCCGGCGTCGACGGCAGCGGCGCGCGCACACGCGTCGGCGAGTGTGGCCACCTCGATCGGTTGCTGATCGAATCCCGGCCGGGGATCATCTGCACCCCGACCACCGGCGGGTGTCGGGGACAGGTGCCCGTCGGCCGTTTCGTACTCGACCAGCCAGCCCAGTAGATCCAGGCCGCGCTGCCACAATGCCGGTCTGTCGAGCGCAATGCCCGCAGCGATCATGGCCTCGGGGAGGACGGCGTTCGCGTAGGTGAGTCGTGGCTCGGGCCATGGCCATGCGGGGTTGCCGTTCGGTTCCGCGATACCGGCGGCGTAGTCGGTGATGAGTTTGCGTGCCGGCGCATGCTCGGGCTGGACGGAAAGGAGTTCGGCAGCTCCCAACGCCGCGAACGCAGA
The DNA here is from genome assembly GCA_032159965.1 of Mycobacterium sp. Lineage (GTDB taxonomy): Bacteria > Actinomycetota > Actinomycetes > Mycobacteriales > Mycobacteriaceae > Mycobacterium. The sequence continues at coordinate 6,054 of JAVHWG010000550.1, read as the reverse complement.
CGCCCGCGGCCATCTGGACCGGGTCTGTGCGGCGCGCTCGAATTGGATGACCGCCAATCGGCGCACCAAGCCGACGTCACTGTGCGCGGCCGCGGTTCCAAGCCCCCAGACGCAGCGGCCCCAGTGGTCCTCGGTGGTCGGCTCGTCGGTCCAGTGCCCAGCGCTGTCCATCCGGTTGCGGCAGGCGCCCGAGTACGCCTGCGCCTCGTTCAAGAACCGCACCGCGAGGCCGGCGAGACCGTTGAGGACTCCGTCGGTGTCCGGCTGCCGGGTGGCGACGACGAGCACCCTGGCCATGTCGTCGGTGCAGTAGCCGTGCTTGGGTAGCGGCTCGGCGAGGCAGGCGTGCTCGAACGTGCCGCGACGGTCGGTCAGCCTAAGCAGGTGGTCGAATTTGGGTGGTGGCGGACCACTCATGCGACTGCGCGCCGCTCGGCGACCAGCCGGTGCGCAAGACTCAGATGCGCGTTCGCGACCACGGACCACGCCATCTCCGGCGCGAGTCGGCGAGCCTCGGCCGCCATCGAACCGGCGAGTCGCGGCTGGGTCAGGACTTGGCGCAGCGCTGATGCCATCGCATCCGGGTCGTCGTGGTCGACGACCATGCCGGCGCCGGTGCCGAGAAGCTCGACGGCATGCGGAAAAGCCGTGGCCACGACCGGCCTGCCACTCGCGATGGCGTCGACCAGAACGCCGGAGGTGACCTGGTCGGTGGAGTCGTACGGCAGCACGACCACAGTCGACGACCGGACGAGATCGATCAGCATCGAGACATCTCGGTAACCGGCGTCGAAGGACACCGAACCCGCTACACCGACGCGGCGCGCCTGCTCGATGCGGGCCTCACGGTATGCCTCGCCATCGGTGGCCAGGACCTTCGGGTGTGTCCGGCCGGCAACCAGGTACCGCGGCCGACCAGGCAGATCACCCAACGAACCCATCGCGTCGATCACTCGCTCGATGCCCTTGCCGGGCCCCATCAGGCCCCAGGTCAGCAGCGTCGGTCTACTCGGACGCTTCGGACGAGCGCCGTTGGGGATGGTCGCGCCGTGCGGGATCGTGGTGACCTTGCCGCGGTCGACGTCGAATCCCTGACACAACCGCTGCCTCGCGCCGTCTGACATGACGACTACCTGATCAGCCATCGCCGCAATTGCCTCGAGCACCGAACGCTGGTGTTTTGTGGGATGTTTGATGATTGTGTGGGCAATCACGATCGATGGCACCTGGAGCCTGGCCATGACGTCGACCACTTCCTCGCCGTCGGCGCCACCGTAGATGCCGTATTCGTGTTGGATGACCGCAACATCGTTCTGGTTCAACAACTCTGCGCACGCGATCACTGATGACGGCGAGCCGTTGATCAGTTCACCGACGACCCGGTCGCTGGAACTCCGTGACTCGTCGGCCACCTTTACGACGCTGACGTCAGCGCCTAGCGCGCAAAGCGCCTTCGACAGGGCGGCGCTGAACGTCGCCAGCCCGCATGGTGTCGGCGGATAGGTACTGAGGAGCCCGACCCTTGCGGATCCGGAAAAACGTTTCGTACTAACGGGGTTGACGAGCGATGGAAAGGCGGATGGAGCGTTCAAGGTTATCCCGACTGGCGGTAGATACCGGCGTGTCCGGGCGTGAGCGGTTGCTCGGCGGAATCAGCTGAAGGCGGACGCAGCATCCCGGACTGATTGGGTGACCAATACCCTGACCGTACACCCAGGGGTAAGGTCAGGGGGTCGGGACCAACCAGGCCCCCATGATCAAGGGGGCCAGCGATGTCCGATAAGTCTCCTCGGCAAACGATGACCAAGAAGTCCGGAAAGTCGCTGAAAGAGAAGCGTGCCGTCAAGAACGCCAAGTCGGCAGCGAAAGCGTCGTCCACCGAAGCCCTGCTTCATGACAAGAAGCGCTGAGGCACAACAGCTTTCGCTTGGTGTGCTGGCTCGCTCACGCAAGGCGGACGAGCACCGACTGCCGATTCATCCGGCGCATCTGAGCAGGATCGACCGCGGAATTCGGCAGCGGATCTTTCTCGAACACGGCTACGGCGTCCAGTTCGGAGCCACCGACGACGCACTGGGCGACCTCGTCGGTGGAATCAGGACTCGCGAACAACTCATCGCCGGCTGTGACATCGTCCTGCTGCCCAAAGTTCAGGCGCAGGATTTGGCGGAACTTGTTGTGGGTCAGGTTCTCTGGGGATGGCCGCACTGCGTGCAGAATCCCACTCTGACCCAGATCGCCATCGATCGGCGGTTGACGCTGATCGCCTTCGAGGCGATGAACCATTGGCAACCGGACGGCGGATTCGGCCTGCACGTCTTTCACAAGAACAACGAGCTCGCGGGCTACTGCTCAGTTCTGCACGCGATGCAGCTGGCGGGCATCACCGGAAGCTACGGACCCCGCTTGCGCGCCGCCGTCATCGGCTTCGGCGCGACCGCGCGCGGTGCGGTCACCGCTTTGAACGCCCACGGGGTTGACGACGTGCGGGTTCTGACCAATCGGGACACCGCCGCGGTCGCATCGCCGATCCATTCCACCCAGATCGTCCAGATGACACACGACCCTGCGTCGCCCGGCCAGATATGGGCGGATACGCCGGACGGGCGCATCCCGGTGGCGGCCTTGCTCGCCGAGAACGACATCGTCGTCAACTGTGTACTCCAGGATCCCGACGCACCCCTGGTCTTCGTCACCGCGGACGACCTGGCGGCATTCACCCCGGGAAGCTTGATCGTCGACGTCTCCTGCGATGAGGGCATGGGTTTCAGCTGGGCACACCCGACCTCGTTCGCCCGGCCGATGCTCGAGTTGGCGAATGGTGTGAGCTACTACGCCGTCGACCACAGTCCGTCCTACCTGTGGAATTCGGCGACATGGGAGATCAGTGAGGCGCTGATACCCCATCTGGGCACGGTCATGGGCGGGCCCGGGGCGTGGGAGGCGACACCGACGATCTCGCGGGCCATCGAGATCCGCGACGGCGTCGTCCTCAACCCGAACATCCTGTCGTTTCAGCACCGCGGCGACGACTACCCGCACGCCGTCCGCTCTGACGCAAAATCAGTCATCAGCCGATAGCCCGCAGGAGTACCGACATGGCAGCACCCGACCTTCCCCTCGGCTTCGACTTCACCGACCCTGACCTCTACGCGCAGCGGTTACCCGTGCAGGAGTTGGCGGAGCTGCGCCGCGCGGCGCCGATCTGGTGGAACGCGCAGTCGCCCGACGAGGGCGGGTTCGGCGACGGCGGCTACTGGGTGGTGAGCAAGCACCGCGATGTACGCGAGGTGTCGCTGCGCAGCGACGTCTTCTCGTCAGCCAAGAAATCGGTGGTGCCGCGTTACAAGGTGACCGGCGGCGGTGGCCAGATCGAGGCCGGCCGGGCGTCGATGATCATGATGGACGACCCCGAGCACACGCGACTGCGCAAGATCGTCTCCCGCGGGTTCACGCCCCGTGCCATCGAGCGCCTGCGCGCCGAGCTCGGTGAGCGGGCACAGCGCATTGCTGCCGAGGCGGCCGAGGCGGGGTCTGGCGACTTCGTTCTGCAGGTGGCGCGCGAGTTGCCGCTGCAGGCGATCGCCGGCCTGCTCGGTGTCCCGCTCGAGGACCGCGAGCAGCTGTTCGACTGGTCCAACCGGATGGTCGGCGACGACGATCCGGAATTCGCTGAGTTCGATGCACTCGGCTCTGCCGGCGAAATGATGTGGTATGCCATGCAATTGGCTGAGCGCAAGGCTCGGGAACCTGGCGAGGACATTGTCACCACGCTGATCGACGCCGACGCCGACGGCCAGCTCAGCGACACCGAGTTCGGGATGTTCGTGGTCACCCTGGCGATCGCCGGGAACGAGACCAGTCGCAACTCGATCACACAGGGCATGATGGCCTTCACCGACTTTCCGGACCAATGGGAGCTGTTCAAGGCCGAGCGGCCGAAGACCGCCGCCGACGAGATCATCCGGTGGGCCTCCCCCATCACCGCGTTTCAGCGCACCGCCTTGCAGGACACCGAACTCAGCGGTGTGCCGATCAAGAAGGGCCAGAGGGTGGTGCTGTTCTACCGGTCCGCGAACTTCGACGAGGACGTCTTCGACGAGCCGTTCAATTTCAACGTATCGCGAAGTCCCAACCCCCACGTGGGTTTCGGCGGTACCGGTGCGCACTACTGCGTCGGCGCGAACCTGGCCAGGATGACAATCGACCTGATGTTCAACGCGATCGCCGACCATCTGCCCGACCTGCAACCGCTCGCCGCGCCGGAACGACTGCGCTCGAGCATGATCAACGGCATCAAGCACTGGCAGGTGGACTACCGCACGGGCGCCTGACTGCGTGTCGAGTGTGCGTTTGCCCGCGCCGAGATTCACGTTTTACAGGCGAAGTGCGAGTAGCGGCCTGCATAAGGTGAATCTGGACGACGCTGGCGGGCTACGACACGGAGTAGCTGCGGGCCCGCGCCTGGCGCTCCCAGAGCACGCCGTCTCCGGCGACGGCGCCCTCCTCGATCAGTGCGCGCTTGAGGATCTTGTTCGTCGCGGTCTGCGGCAGCGCCTGATTGATCCGCACATACCGGGGCCACGCCTTCGGCGAGAGATCGGGCTGGACAGCCAAGAACTCCCCGAACTGTTTGGGCGTCAACGCCACTCCGCTATTCAGCACGATCGCCGCCATCACCTGGTCGCCCACCCGCTCGTCGGGAACCGCATACACGGCAACATGATTGACCTCGGGCAGACGCTGCAGAATTCGCTCGATCGGTCCGGCGGCAAGGTTCTCGCCGTCGACGCGCATCCAGTCGCTGGTGCGCCCGGCCAGGTATATCCATCCGTCGGCGTCGCGGTAGGCGAGGTCCCCCGACCAGTACATGCCGTCACGCATTCGCTCACTGGTCGCCGCATCGTCGTTGTAATAGCCGCTGAATCCGCCCGAGCCGTAGGTGTTCACCAGCTCGCCGACGGCGTCGTCGAAGTTGGCCAGCGCCCCGCGTTCGTCGAAAACAGCAGCCGCACATTCTGTCTGCGTGTCGGAGTGGTACACGCTGACCCCCGGATAACCCCTGCCGATCGACCCAGCCGGACACCCGTCTTCACGCATCACCACGACAGCGAACTCACTCGACCCGAAGCTGTCGGTCACCCGGCACCCGAACCGCCGTGCGAACTCTTCGATGTCACGCTCGGTGGCCTCGTTGCCGAACGCCGCCCGCAGTGTGTTGTCCGCGTCGTCGGGCTCCTCGGGGGTGGCCAGCACCAGCGCCAGCGGCTTGCCGACGTAGTTCATGTACGTGACGTGATACCGACGGACGTCGGACAGGAACCGCGACGGCGAGAACTTGACGGGCACCATGGCCGCGCCGCTGCCGATCGCCACCGCCCAGCCCGCCGCGACCCCGTTGGAGTGAAACAGCGGCATCGACAGGTAACAGACGTCCTCGGACGTGATCTCGAACCGCTCGATCAGGCTGGCGCCGCACATCACCGCCATCGCGTGCGCGAACCTGACCGCCTTCGGGTCGCCGCTGGTGCCCGACGTGAAGAGCATGACGACGGTGTCGGCGCCGCTGACTTCCCGATGAGGCACAAGCGGCGCCGCCGTGTCGACGGCGTCGCGATACCGCGATCCGTCGACGTCGATGACGGCCGCACCGCCGGTGTCGAGTCCGTCGAGCAGTGGCATGTGCGCGGAGTCGGCGAGCACGAGCTGGCAGTCGGCGCGCCTGATGTCGGCGGCCAGGCCGGCGCCCCGGCGCGTCGTGTTGATCCCGCAGACGACATACCCGCCCAGCGCCGCCGCCGCCATCGAACGCAGCATCGCGGGCGAATTGCCCAGCAGCACAGCGACATGCAGTGGCCGGGCGGGGTCGGCCAGCGCAATGAGTGCCGACGCTTCAGCCGCGGCTTCGGCCAGGTGCTCACGCCACGTCCACGTCCGCTCGCCGTGCATCATCGCGATGATGTCGTCGTCCATGCGAGAGCGCAGCAGCTGCTGCACGGTCTCAAACATGTGCAGGCCGGTACCGGAGCAGCGTGATTCCGGCATCGGCGACAT
>JAVHWG010000534.1:0-9944 GCA_032159965.1 Mycobacterium sp. | reverse complement strand
ATGGCGCCCAGCGTCTCGTTCAGCTTCTCGGGCTGAATTCCGGACAACACCTGCGTGAGGCGCGAGAACACCGTGTTGATCTCGACCGTGACGTGCTTTGCGTCGAGCGTTTGGTTGGGCGTCATCTCGCCGACGGGCTTGTCCGGCGGAACAAGCTGGATGTACTTGGCACCGAAGACTGTCGAGGACGCGATGTTGACCAGAACGTTGGACGGGATGAGATGCAACTGCGACGGATCCATCGCCAGGCGCAGTCTGGCCCGGCCGTCGGACAGTTCGTCGATGGAGGCGACCTTGCCGACCTGCACCCCGCGCATCTTGACCCTGGCGTCGGGGTTCATTACCAGACCTGCGCGGTCGGAGATGATCGTCACCGGCACGGAGGTGGTGAAGCCGCCACGGAAGAGGTTGAGGGAGACGAAGACAAGCGCAAGAAGCACGACGATGCTCGCGAGCCCGACCAGCGGTCGCAGTGCACTGGATTTCATCGTCCTCCTCTCCTAACCCGAAAGATTGAAGTTGCCGTTGGCGCCGTAGATCGCGAGCGACACCAGCAGCGTCACGGTCACGACGGTGATGAGCGAGGCCCGTACCGCTCCGCCGACGGCCGCCCCGACCCCCGACGGGCCGCCGGTCGCGAAGTACCCGAAGTAGGTGTGCACCAGCAGGATCGCTAGTGCCATCAAGAGTGCTTGAAGGAACGACCAGAGCAGGTCGATCGGATTCAGGAACGTCGAGAAGTAATGGTTGTACAGACCCGAGGACTGCCCGAACAGCACCACGGTGGTGAACTTGCTGGCAAGGAACGACAGGATCACCGCGATGGAGTAGAGCGGTGCCACCGCGATCATCCCGGCGACCAGCCGGGTTGAGACCAGGTACTCGATCGACCGGATACCCATGGATTCCAGTGCGTCGATCTCCTCGTTGATCCGCATCGCGCCCAGCTGCGCGGTCACCCCGGCGCCGAACGTCGCGGCCAGTCCGATGCCCGCGACCACCGGAGCGGCGATCCGGACGTTGATGAACGCCGCCAAGAAGCCCGTCAGCGCTTCGATGCCGATATTGCCCAGCGAGCTGTAACCCTGCACGGCAAGGGTGCCGCCTGCGGCCAGCGTGAGAAACCCGACGATCACCACGGTGCCGCCGATCATCGCCAATGTGCCCGCGCCCATGCTGATTTCGGCGATCAACCGAATGATCTCGCGACGGAAGTGAACGGTCGCGTGCGGCGTTCCCGCGATCGCCCGGCCGTAGAACAGCGTGTGATCGCCGATCTTGCCCAGGCCGGTGATCGGCGACCGGACAGTGTCGAAGACCCGGAAGACCCGCGGGTAGGTCGCTCTCAGTACCACCGCAGTTGCCCCGTCATTTGACCGTGGCCTTGATGCCGATGGCCGTGACGACCACATTGACGACGAACAGTGCCATGAAGGCGTAGACGACCGTTTCGTTGACGGCGTTGCCCACGGCCTTCGCGCCGCCACCGGTGATGATGAGCCCGCGGTAGCAGGCGACCAGCCCGGCGATCACACCGAACAGCGCAGCCTTCACGCACGAGATCACCAGCTCGGGCACGCCGGTCAGCAACGTGATGCCCGCGGCGAAGGAACCCGGGTTCACGTCCTGGACGAAGACCGAGAATATGTAGCCGCCAAGGATTCCGATGATCACGACGAGGCTGTTCAGCAGCAGCGCCACCAGACCCGACGCCAGCATGCGGGGAGTCACCAGCCGCTGCACGGGGTTGATGCCCAGCACCTCCATCGCATCGATCTCTTCGCGGATGGTGCGCGAGCCCAGATCCGCGCACATCGCGGTGGCACCGGCGCCTGCCACGATCAGCACCGTCACCAGCGGGCCGACCTGAGTCACCGCGCCGAACGCCGCACCCGCGCCGCTGAGGTCGGCGGCACCGAGCTCGCGCAGCAGGATGTTGAGCGTGAAGCTGACCAGCACGGTCAGCGGGATGGCCACCATCAGCGCCGGAAGCAGGGAGACGCGCGCGACGAACCAGGACTGCTCGAGAAACTCCCGCCACTGAAACGGCCGACGGAACATGAACACCACGGCGTCAGCGGCCATCGCGAAGAATCCGCCGACGGCCTGCATCGGCTTGGAGCCTCGCCCCAGACTGATGCCCGGACTCCAGCGCTCCGGGCCCTTGGTCTTAGTTGCCATTGGACTCCGGTCCCTCGAGGATGGTGACTGCGGACACCGCAGTGGGGCCACCGATATTGTGGGCCAACGCGATTCGTGCACCGTCGACCTGATTGACGGCCTCTGCGCGGAGCTGGGCGAACAGTTCCACGCACTGTGCCACACCGGTGGCGCCTGGCGGGTGTCCCTTGCTCTTCAACCCGCCACTCGGATTCACCGGCAACGCACCGCCGACGCTGGTGGCGTCGGTCTCGACGAGCTTGTATCCCTCGAAGCGGTCGGCGAAGCCCAGGTCTTCGTAGCTGATCAGTTCGATTCCGGTGAAGAAGTCATGCACCTCGGCGACGTCGACGTCTGACGGACCCAGCCCGGCCATCGCGAAGGCTTGCTTCGCCGCGCGCGTCGTCGCGGGGAACCTCGTCATGTCCTCTTTGTGCTGATGCATCACCGAGTCGAGGCCCAGTCCCACACCGCGTACCCATACGGGCCGGTCGGTGAAGCGGTCCACCACCTCCTCGGCCGCCAGGACAAGCGCGGCCGCCCCGTCGCTCTGCGGCGCGCAGTCGTAGACGCCGAACGGCGTCACGACCGTCGGGGCGTTCATCGCCTGCTCCAACGTGATCTCGAACCGCAACCGGGCCTTCGGGTTGCTGACACCGTGCCGGTGGTTCTTCACCGCCACCATCGCCATATGTTCCTTGGTGGCCGGCGACTCGTGCAGGTATCGGGCGACATGCAGCGCGAAGCCGGCGGGCGACACCAGGCCCAGCGGGTAATCCCAGGCCATGTCGCGGGCCATGGCTTCCCACTCCCACAGCATGTCCTTGGTCGACGTCTCACGAACCTTGTCGGCACCCATCACGAGCGCGACGTCGAATGCGCCGGATGCGACAGCGAACAACGCGTTGCGAACCGCGTCGTTGCCGGTGGCACAAGAGTTTTCGACCCGGGTGACAGGCAGGTCGGGCAGACCGAGGGCGTCGGCCAGAATCCCGGACGGAAAGCCGTCGGTGGTTCCCATCGCCCCGAACCAGGCGGCCTGTAGGTCGGACTTGTCCAAGCCCTTGTCGACACTGGCCGCGCACTCGGCGAACGCCATCGGCAGCAGGTCCTTGATCCCGAGGGCGAAATGCTCAGCAAAAGGCGTCATGCCGGCGCCGACGATGGCGACCTTCCTCATGACGTCCCCTCCTGCGAATCCCCCTGAGAGACGGCGGGTATCCCTACGAGACTGTCAGTCTCCGTCACTTTCGGTATCGCCCCACGAGTATTACTCACGCCGCGGCCGTTTCGGGGGCGAATGCGTACCCATAATCGGGAACTCCGGACCTTACAGCCACGCGGCGAAGTGTCAAGCGCCCCCGATCGCCGATCTTGACCGTCCCGGCCTCCGCGCCGGTGACCTTCACCAGCGCGCGCACGCCGACATCGTCAAGCTCCACGATCACCAACGAGTACGGAGTCCTCAACCCCGGCACCGGCATTTTCACCGTCGTCTCCGTGTAGACCGTGCCCAAGCGGGGCAGTGGCACCCGTTCGTAGTGAGTGCTCAGCGCGCCGTCGGCATCGACGCGGTAGCGCGGGGGGAAATGCAGCTCGTCACTATCGGCGAATTTGCCTGCCTCCCAACGTACTTTCGCTTCAAATGCCCGTTCGTACGCTGCGAGTGAGATGGGTATCTCAGCACTTGAGACGACGGTGCCCTCGGGCACGGCACGCGGCGACGGCTCCCGCCGGTGCAACTGGGCAGAACCCTCCGCGACGGTCAGCCCGGACAGGCTGGCCTGCTCGACGGCGACGAGTGGTCCGGTGGTACCGGTTTCGGCCATCGCGGCCAATGCGAACAGCCCGGAACTCGCTCCCATGGTCGGAAGCGGAGCGGGGTCACCTCCGCACAACTCGGTGGCCGCGGCGTGATCGACTCCGCCGACCGCGGCGGGCGTGTCGAGCCATGCGGCAGACAGCGACGCGACCAGTCCACGTTCGTGCAGTAGCCGCGGGTCGCCGTAGTCGTGCACGTCGCCGATCGCGTTGCGGGTGCGCACGGGGAGGCTGCGGGCGACACGCGCAGCGGTTCGCACCCGCAGGCCGTTGTCGGCGGTGAGCACGGCCGCCGCGCCGGCGGGATCGAGATCGACACCGACGACCAGGGTGCGCGGGCGCGCCGAACTGAGCGCGTCGATCGCCGCGGGCGAGCCACCGAGACGCTCGTCGACCTCCAGCTCGGGGTCGAGGCTGAGCCCAGCCAGCAGCACCGCGGCATTGCTGCTCTCCAAGAGCGGCATGTTGCGGCTGACGAGGACGACCCGCTCGACGGCGGCGCTGCCGGCCAGCGCCGCGCGGCCGGCCTCGACGGCAAGGGTGATCGCGTCTTCGTCGTCGCCGGGAACCCTGTGCTGCGGAGTTCCCCAGCACGGCAGGTAGGTCCCGACGGACGCGACGTACGGCATGACCGCTATGTCACCGCGCCGGCAGTTTTGAGCTCGATGATCCGGTCCCAGTCGAGCCCGAGTTCCTGCAGAATCTCGTCGGTCTGCTCGGCGAAACCCGGGGCCGGCCCCGACTCGGGCGCCTTGACGTCGAATTGCACAGGGTTGGAGACTAATTCGAGCTCCCCGGCCTGCACCAGATACTCGTTGGCGCGCACCTGTGAATCTTCGGACGCCTGCAGGGTGTCCTGGATCGGCGCCCACGGCCCCGCGAGGGTGGCGAAGCGCTCGCTCCACTCCGGCAACGTGCGTTTGGCCATCGCCGCGTTGAGGATCTGCACCGCGTCGGCGGTGTTGGCGGCGATCTGCGCGTCGTCGGCGAAGCGCGGGTCGTCGATGTACTCGTCGAGCTCCATGTGCCTGCACACATCGGCCCAGAACTTCGAGGCCTGCATCATCACCAGAGAGATGTAACGACCGTCGGCGGTCGGATACACGCCCACAAGAGGATTGATCGGCGATCCGTGGACACCGGGGGGCGGACTCACCATCAGTTGGCCCAGGTGTTTGGTCAGCGCGACGGTGTGGCCCAGCGACCACAGACCGCTTCCCAGCAGCGAGACGTCCACGATCGACGGCTCGCCCGTGCGCTCACGCTTCAGCAGCGCCGCCGCGATCCCGCCCGCGAGGTTGGTGCCTGAGATCGTGTCGCCATAGGCCGGGCCAGGGGGTGCGATCATGCCGTCCATACCCGGCGGAGTAGCAGTGGCAGCCGTGCCGGCGCGGCACCAGAACGCGGTCATGTCGTACCCGCCTTTGACCGACTCCGGCCCACGCGGACCCAGCGCACTGCCTCTGGCGTAGATGATCTTCGGGTTCACCGCGCGGATGTCGTCGACGTCGATGCCGAACTTCTGCCGGTGTCCCGGCAGGAAACTGGTGAGGAAAACGTCTGAGCGGCGGGCCATTTCGAGGAGCACCTCCTTGCCCTCCGGCACGGACATGTCCAGCCCGATGCTGCGCTTGAGCCGGTTGGCATGTTCGATGTTCGGGTTCGGATCACCTTCGACCCGCAGCGGCCCGGTCTGGCGCAGGCCACGCTGCGGGTCTCCGGTCACAGCGTGCTCGACCTTGATGACGTCGGCGCCCCACTCTGCGAGCACGGCGCCCGCCGACGGCACGAAGCCGTACATCGCGACCTCGAGAACGCGAATTCCGTCAAGTGGCTTGGTCACTGCTGCGCTCGCTTCTCTTCGCGTACGCGGCTCGTCACGCGACCACCGTCGCGATTGTCTTGGACTCCAGGAACTCTTCGAGTCCCGCCTTGCCCATCTCGCGACCGATGCCGCTTTGCTTGTATCCGCCGAACGGTGCGTCGGGACTGAAGTAGTTGCCGCCGTTGATGCTGAAGGTGCCGGCCCGGATCCGCCGGGCGACGGCCAGCGCACGGTCGTCGCTGCCGAACACGGCACCGGAGAGCCCGTAGATGGAGTTGTTGGCGATCCGCACCGCGTCATCGTCGTCGTCGTAGGCGATGACCACGAGAACCGGTCCGAAGATCTCGTCCTGCGCGATCTCACTGTCCGGGTCCACATTGGTGAGCAACGTCGGCGCGTAGAAGTAGCCGGGGTCCATACGCTTGCCGCCGGTCACCAGCGTTGCCCCCGCCTGGACCGCGCGTTGCACCATGGCGTCCACCTTGTCGCGCTGGCGCTCGCTGATCAGCGGACCCATGTAAGTGGCCGCATCGGCGGGATCGCCGTGCTTCACCAGCGAGAAGTTCTGCGCGACCATGTCCACGATCTCGTCGTGGTGCTGGCGCGGCACCAGCAGACGCGACGTCAGCGCGCACCCCTGCCCGGCGTGCGAGGCCATCGAGAACGCCGCGAACAGTGCCGCAGAGGAGAAGTCGCCGTCGTCGAGGACGATCGCCGCGGACTTGCCGCCCAGTTCGAGGAAGACGCGTTTGAGCGTGTCGCTGGCCGCGGCCATGATCTTGCGGCCCACTGGTGTCGATCCGGTGAACGTGACGACGTCGACGTCGTGGCTCGTGGTGAGAACCTCCCCGACGTGCGGGTCCGACGAACTGAGCACGTTGACCACGCCCGGCGGGATGTCGGTGTGCTCGGCGATCAGCTCGCCGAGTTTCAGCGTGACCAGCGGTGTGTCGGGCGCACCCTTGAGGATCACCGTGCAGCCGGCGGCGAGCGCGGGAGGAAGCTTGGCCAGCGCGAGCTGGGTGGGGTAGTTGTACGCGATGATCGCCGCGACGACCCCCGCGGCTTCCTTCTCTATCCAGCGGTGGTGCTGCATGCCGCGGCTCTCGACGTTGCCGAGATCCTCCGACATCGGATAGTCCTTCAACAGGTCCGCGTAGTAGCGCACGATCGCGATCGGCGCATCCAGCTGCGGCCCCGCGAGCAGCATGGACGTGGCGCCGACTTCGGCCGTGGTGAGCGCGGCCAGCTCGTCACGGTGCTCGACGAGCGCGTGGTGCAGCTGATCGAGGCAGCGGACGCGCAGCTGCACGTTCGTCGACCACTCGGTGGTGTCGAACGCGTGCCGGGCCGCTGCGATCGCTTTCTCGGCGTCATCGACGGATGCGTCGGGTGCGTGACCGACGAGTTCGCCCGTCGCCGGGTTATACGAGGGAAACGTCTTTCCGGTGCTGATCAAGGCCCCGTCGATCAGCAGCCGACCGTCGACTTCGGATTCCGAGAGGGGGGTCGCGGCGTCGAGCACTGACATTCAAACTCCTTGATAACTTCATTCTCATCCGCGGCGAATCTTACATTCCATTTGTGAGAACACAACAAGACCGACCGTCTACTCGGGGCCGCTTCACGTGGGTCGTTCGCGCAGCTTAGACCCTCTTGAGCAGGCAGATTGGTCAGTTGCGGGTCGTGCATAGCTGAGAGTATGGTTCTCAAAACCGGAAGGGAGATTCTTGCGTGAGGAACGCCGTCGTCACCGGAGGAGCGTCGGGGATCGGTCAGGCCATCGCGGTACGGCTACGCAAAGAAGGACTGACGGTCGCGACGATCGACCTCAGCCCGTCGGACGACGAGTCCGCGTTCACCGCCGACGTCACCGACCGGGCACAGGTCGATGAAGCCCTCGCCGGAATCCGCCAGCGGTTCGGGCCGGTGACCGTGCTCGTCAACGCCGCGGGCATGGACCGGTTCAAAAAGTTCACCGACATCTCCTTCGAGGACTGGCAGCGGGTCATCGATGTCAACCTCAATGGCGTCTTCCACTGCATTCAGGCGGTGCTGCCGGACATGATCGATGCCGGGTGGGGGCGCATCGTCAACATCTCCTCGTCCAGCACGCATTCCGGCGCGCGGTTCATGGCGTCGTATGTCTCGGCCAAATCGGCCGTCAACGGGCTGACCAAGTCTCTGGCCCTGGAGTACGGGCCGGAGGGCATCACGGTCAACGCCGTCCCGCCTGGCTTCATCGACACACCGATGCTTCGCGCGGCCGAATCACGGGGCTTCCTGGGTGACGTGCAGGAGAACATCGACCGCACCCCGGTCCGCCGGATCGGCAAGCCCGAGGACATCGCCGCCGCATGCGCGTTCCTGATCTCCGAAGAAGCCGGGTACATCACCGGCCAGATCCTCGGCGTCAATGGCGGCCGGAACACCTGAGGAACGGAGGTGGCCATGAAGGTAAGCGTCGACGCCGATCGCTGCCAGGGGCACACGCTGTGCAAGATGATCGCCCCTGACTCCTTCGAGCTCAGCGACATCGACGGGAGTAGCTCCCCGATCAGTGAAGACGTACCTCCCGACCAGCACGATGCAGTGCGGGAGGCCGTGCATTCGTGCCCGGAACAGGCGATCTCGATCGAGGAGACGCCTTGAGAGACCGCGACGACGTCCGGTACCACTTCGACCGCCACACCCCGGAGTATCGGCTTCAGTTCGAGGAGATCACCAGGGAGATGCACGAAAAATGTCCGGTGGCGTGGACGGACACGTACGGCGGACACTGGGTCGCCGCCGGCAGCAAGGACGTCTTCGAGCTGGCTCGCTGTCCGGCGGTCGCGAACCATCACGACCTCACCGGTGAGACGCCGTTCCAGGGCATCGCCATCCCTTACGCCAAGCGCGTCGCCGGGGTCCGCGGCGGCATCCTCGAGATGGACGGCGATGAGCACCGCACGTATCGCACGGTCCTCAACCCGTACCTGTCGCCCGCGGCGGTCAAGCGGTGGGAGCCGTTCATCGACGAGACGGTTCGCGCCTGCCTCGACGAGAAGATCGAAGGTGGCAGCATCGATTTCGTCGACGACCTCGCCAACATCGTGCCTGCGGTGCTGACGCTGGCGATGCTGGGCATCCCGCTGAAGAAGTGGTCGTTGTACAGCGAGCCGACGCACGCCTCGGTGTACACGCCGGAGGACTCCCCCGAGATGGACAACGTCATCGCGATGCGGCGGGAGATGGGCATCGACCTCGTAACGGCGATGCTCGACATTCGCCAGAACCCGCGACCGGGCCTCGTCAACGCGCTTCTGTCACTGCGGATCGGCGACGAGCCTGCGCCCGATGTCGAGATCCTCGGCATGCTCGGGCTGATCATCGGCGGCGGCTTCGACACCACGACGGCGCTGACTGCCCATTCACTCGAGTGGCTTTCCGAGCACCCGGACCAGCGTGAGCTGCTGAGCGCCAAGCGTGACGTGCTGCTGAATCCCGCGACCGAGGAGTTCCTGCGCTACTTCACCCCTGCGCCGGGCGATGGCCGGACGATCTCCGAAGACGTCGAGGTCGACGGCCGGCAATTCAAATACGGTGAGCGGCTGTGGATCTCGTGGGCGATGGCCAATCGCGACCCTGGCGTCTTCGACGCCCCCAACCGGCTGATCATGGACCGAAAAGGCAACCGCCACTTCAGCTTCGGCATCGGCGTTCACCGCTGCGTCGGTTCGAACGTCGCGCGCACCGTTTTCAAGTCGATGCTCACAGCAGTGCTCGACCGGATGCCCGACTACCGGTGCGACCCCGACGGCGCCGTGCACTACGAGACGATCGGCATCATCCAGGGCATGCGCAAGCTACCCGCCACCTTCACTCCCGGTGCGCGTCGTGGCGCCGGCCTGGACGAGACACTCGAGAAGCTGCAGCGGATCTGCGAAGAGCAGGAACTCGCCCGCCC
This sequence comes from Mycobacterium sp., assembly GCA_032159965.1. Taxonomy (GTDB): domain Bacteria; phylum Actinomycetota; class Actinomycetes; order Mycobacteriales; family Mycobacteriaceae; genus Mycobacterium. The sequence continues at coordinate 189 of JAVHWG010000534.1, read as the reverse complement.
CATCACAGAGCGCAAGGAAGCCGCCGTCATCGACTAGCCCGATCGTCGGTCAGTTCGCGACTTCCGGCATGGGCGGTGCGACGAATCCGCCCATGGCCTCCGCGATACACCGGCCGACCGCCAGCGTCGTACGGTCCTCAAGGTACGGCCCGACGATCTGTATTCCGACAGGCAGGCCTTCCTCGGTTC
>JAVHWG010000519.1:0-6350 GCA_032159965.1 Mycobacterium sp. | reverse complement strand
CCCGAGTCGCGGACCTGCGTCTCCGTCTGGCCTGCGCGACCGAGCGGAGGGTCGATGTACAGCGCGTAGGTCGGCACCCGGTCGCTGACCCGCCGCGGGTCGTCGTCGAGCAGGTTCGCCGCCACGATTTCGAATTCGGTGTACGAGGTGTGGGTGAACGCACCCCAGCCATTGCAATCGCCCATCGCCCAGATGTGGTCGACGTTCGTGCGGAGCTGGTCGTCGACCGGGATGTAGCCCCGGGCGTCGGTCGTCACGCCTGCCCGGTCCAGCGCGAGATCGTCGGTGTTGGGCTGTCGGCCGACGGCTATCAACAGGTGTGAACCGACGACGGCGTCGGCTCCGGTGCGCGGAGTCACCGCGACGCCGTGGTCGTTCCTGGCGACCCGAAGGTCGTCGGCGCCCAGCTCGATGGCGATGCCCTCGGCCTCCAGGATGGCCTTGATCGCCTCCGAGACGTCGGGATCCTCACGCGCGGTCAGCCGGGAGCCGCGCTCCAACACCGTCACCTCCGCCCCGAACCGGCGGTACATCTGGGCGAACTCCAAGGCGATGTAGCTGCCGCCCAAGATGACGAGATGCTCTGGGACGGAATCGAGTTCGAGAATCCCCACATTCGTCATGTAGTCGACGTCAGCCAGCCCCGGGATGTCGGGCACCACAGCCCTGCCGCCGACATTGAGGAAGATCCTGTCGGCCGAGATGAGCTGATCGTCGTTGACGCGCAACGTGTTCGGGTCCTCGAAGCGGGCGTGGCCACGGATCAGCGTGCAGCCGTTCATCCCCTCGAGCCAATCCTCGACACCGGTCCGGTCATCGAGCATGATGCCGTCCTTGCGCGATTTGACCTTGGCCATGTCGACGACGACGGAGCCGGTGCCGACGCCGTATTCGCCACCGCGCCTGGCCAGATGGGCGGCATAGGCGCTGGCCACCAGGGTCTTGGTGGGAATGCATCCGGTGTTGACGCACGTTCCGCCGACATGTTTGCGTTCCACGACGGCGACGGTGTGCCCGGCGTCGGTCAGTCGGCCTGCCAGCGGCGGGCCTGCTTGACCCGCGCCGACGACGATCGCGTCGAAACGCTCGATCACAGGGTGGAAACCAGGTAGACGACGAGGAAGCCACCGCCGACGGCGATCACGTCTTCGAGGACGGCGATCGGCAGATCCCTGCCTCCCGTCGCCTTGACCAGGCGGCTACGGAACTCGTAGCCGCCCAGCGTGCCGAGCACGGCACCGATCACCCCTGCGCCGAGCCCCGCGAACGTGTGATGGTCCACCGAGCCGATGACGGCTCCGGCGAACGCGCCCATGATCAGTCGCGCTGAGAACTGCGGCGTGGACTTGCGACTGGGGGTTTTCGGCAGCTGATCGGTGACCAGCTCGACGACAAGCAGAACGGTGAGTATTGCCACCGCGATCACGCTGGCCATGAAGGACGACCACTTGTCGTGCACCTCGAGCCAGCCGAGATATGCGCCCCATGCCACCACCGCCGGCGGGGTCAGTGCTCGCAGACCCGCGACCACGCCGATCAGAAGGGCAAGTCCAATAAGCGCAACTGTCATCGATACTCCTCGCGTCGCCGTCCCCCGCCCGGGACGCTAGCACCGGGGCCCGTCAGAAGCGACAGAAGCGGATATCGGACGCCAGAATCGCTTTGGCGCCAATGGCGGCCAGTTGATCCATGATCGAGTTGACCTCTTTTCGGGGCACCAATGCCCGCACGGCCACCCAGTTCTGATCCGCCAGTGGCGCGATCGTCGGCGACTCGAGGCCGGGGGTGATCTCGACGGCTCGTTCGAGAACGTCGCGGGGGCAGTCGTAGTCGAGCATCAGGTACTGCTGGCCAAACACCACGCCCTGGATCCGCGCGGCCAGCTGATTGCGCGCGGAAGCGGTTGCGTCGTTGGGGTTTTCCCGTTCGATCAGCACGGCTTCCGAGTCGCACAGCGGCTCGCCGAACGGTGCCAGGTTGTGCAACTCGAGCGTTCGTCCGGATTCGACGAGATCGGCGATCGCGTCGGCGACACCGAGCTGGATCGAGATCTCCACCGCACCGTCGAGTCTGATTACCCGCGCGTCGATTCCCTTGGCGGCGAGGTCTTTCCCCACCAAACCAGGGAAAGACGTCGCTATGCGTTTGCCTGCCAGATCCCCGACCGACCAGTCACGGCCCGCCGGTGCGGCGTAGCGAAGTCTGGACGACCCGAATCCCAGCGGCAACCGTTCACGCACCGACGCTGCCGACTCCATGGCCAAGTCACGACCGGTGATGCCGAAGTCGAGATCACCCGACCCCACATAGATCGCGATGTCTTTGGGCCGCAGGAAGAAGAACTCGACGTCATTCGCCCGGTCGATGACCGTGAGATCTTTCTGGTCACCCCGTCTGCGGTATCCGGCTTCGACGAGGATCTCGGTGGCGGGCTCGCTCAAGGCGCCCTTGTTCGGAACGGCGACTCGCAGCATCTACAGATTCCGATACACGTCGTCGAGCGACAATCCGCGCGAGAGCATCAGCACCTGAGTCCAGTACAGCAGCTGGCTGATCTCGACGGCGAGCTCGTCGTCACTCTGGTGTTCAGCGGCGATCCACACCTCGCCGGCCTCCTCGAGGACCTTCTTGCCCAGCCCGTGCACGCCCGCGTCGAGGGCGGCCACGGTACCGCTGCCCGCCGGCCGGGTTCGCGTCTTTTCGCTCAGTTCGGCGAACAGCGCGTCGAAGGTCTTCACGGCTCGCGATTGTGTCACGCGGGCTGGCGTGCGGTCACGCGGGTTTCGCGCGTCAGGTCGGTTGCGCCTCGGTGTGCAGCACCTCGGCGTGCATGTCCTCCAGCGATTTGCCCTTGGTTTCCTGGACCCAGCGCCACACGAACACGAACGAAAGCACCGCGCACAGTGCGTAGAACCCGTAGGCCAGGCCGAGCACGTCACGCAGGCTGGGGAAGGTCACCGTGATGAGCCAGTTGGCGGCCCATTGCCCGGCTGCTGCCACGCCCAGCGCGGCTCCCCTGATCCGGTTGGGGAACATCTCGCCGAGCAGCACCCACACCACGGGTCCCCATGACATGCCGAACGACACCACGAACAGGTTCGCCGCGACCAGCGCGACGTAGCCGGGTGTGCCGTGAATCGCGAGCTGTTCCTTGCCGTCGACGATGTCCGTGGTGGCGGCGAACTGGAAGATCAACGCCATGGTGCCCAGCGTGATCGCCATTCCCGTCGATCCGATCAGCAGCAGCGGCTTGCGGCCGATCTTGTCGATCAGCGCGATCGCGATCAGCGTGGTGAGGACGTTGACGATTGACGTGATCACGGTGTTGATGGCCGCTGCGTCTGCGGTGTACCCGACCGCCTGCCACAGCACATTCGAGTAGTAGAAGATCACGTTGATGCCGACGAACTGCTGGAAGATCGAGAGTCCCAGACCCACCCAGACGATCCCGTAGATGCCGCCGGTGGGTTTACGGAGGTCGTGCCACGACGGCTTGTCCTCCCGCTCCAGCGTCTCCTTGATCCGGTCGATGGTGATTTCCAGGTTCTTGGTGCCCAGCAGTGTGCTGAGTACCCTGCGCGCCTCCGGGACGCGGTGCGCCGCAACGAGATACCGCGGCGACTCCGGAATGGTGTACGCCAGCAGCCCGTAGACCAGTGCGGGTATCGCCATCACGATGAACATCCATCGCCACGCCGGCAGATCCAGCCAGAGTTTCTCACCTGGCCCGCCCGCCAGGTATTGCAGAAGTGCGTTGACCGCGAACGACAAGAAGATGCCCGACACGATCGCAAGCTGCTGCAACGAACCGAGCCTGCCGCGGATACCCGGCGGTGACGTTTCCGCGATGTAGGCCGGAGCAATCACCGATGCGACGCCGACGGCGACACCGCCGACGACCCGGAAGATCACCAGGAGCCATATGTTGGGCGCCAAGCCGCTGCCGATCGCACTGACGAGGAACAACGCCGCGGCGATCTTCATCACCGCAAGACGACCGATTCGGTCCGAAATTCGGCCGGCACTCAGTGCCCCCACCGCTGCACCGAGAAGGGCCGAGGCGACCGCGAAGCCGAGCCTCGCATTGTCGACGCCGAAGTCCTTCTGGATGGAGTCGACCGCCCCGTTGATCACCGCGCTGTCGTAGCCGAACAGGAGACCGCCGAGTGCGGCGACCGACGCGATGCGGACTGCGCTGCGACCGGAGCTGAACTCCTCGTCACCTTCGAAGATCTCCGGGGAATCGACCGGACCACCTTGACCAGCCACCAGCACATCCTCTCCGAGTGCGACGAAAATCACAGTCATTCAATCACCGGGGAATACGCCAAGCGGCACGTTTTCAAACTCCAAATCCCGCCGACGGTTGCGCTGCACAGGCCCCGCAGCGCACGCTTGCGATGCCTGGCAAACGGGTATCCGTCGCCGTCAAGGCGGACAGGAGGGACCGAAATGAAGCCACTCACTTGCGCTGCCTTCGTTGTGGGGGCCGCGTTGTCCATGATGTCCGGCACCGGACTCGCGCATGCCGTGCCAGGTGAATGGGCAGCGGTCGGTTACGACCCGGACGGCAAGACCGGCTTCCCCGGGCCGGGCATTACGGCCTGGGTAAATCACGCGCCGAGTAAAGGCGACGCCATCGGCGCGGTACTCAGCGAATGCGGCAGCGCGCCGGGCATGGGTGGGAGTTCGGCGCCATGCACAGTGCTGGCTTACGTTCAGGACGGCTGCGTCGCCCTGCTCTCATTGGACGGGGTCGCGGAGCCGGCGGGGGGCATCGGGCCCACGGCGCAGGCCGCCGTCGCCGCCACGGCGGCAGGCAAGCGGGTCAACGAAGTTCTCTACAACGACTGCACGTACTGAACGCGCTCGTAGACCGACCGTAGGTCGTCGACCCGGACCCCGGCCAGCGACGCCATGTGCTCGCGCCTCGGCCCCCCCGGTACGTCGACGTCGTTGGGCACCACCAGCACGGCGCACCCTGCGCGCTCCGCCGACGTCGTCCCGTTGACAGAGTCCTCGACGGCAAGGCAGTCGGCCGGTGACTCGCCCAGGAGCTGGGCCGCCCGCAAGTACGGATCCGGAGCCGGCTTGCCGTGTGGGACCTCATCTCCACATACCGTCGCCGAAAAGTATTGGCGGCCAATGCTGTCCAGAGCGCGGTCGGCCAGAAACCGCCGGGTGTTGGTCACCAGTGCCATCGGGACGCCTTCATCTGTCAACGCGTCCAACAACTCCCGCGCACCTTCGCACCATGGCAGACCATGCCGACCGAAAAGGTCTGCCGTGTGCTCGTGCAGCCACCCAGCGTCCGCGGCCATCTCCTCCGGGTCCGGGTGTAGACCGAGATCGGCGTAGACGATCCGCATCACATCTTCTGCCGAGCCGCCCACAGTGCTACGCCGAACCTGCGGTGTCAACGTCCGCCCGTGCCGGTCGTACAGCGCCTGCATCGCGACGTCCCAGTGCTTCTCGGAGTCCACAAGGGTGCCGTCCATGTCCCACAGAACCGCGCGCATTCAGTCCTCCGGGTTGTAGCCGAGGTTGGGCGCGAGCCAGCGCTCGGCTTCGGCCAGGGTCCAGCCCTTGCGCTTCGCATAGTCGGCGACCTGGTCCTGGGCCAGCCGGCCGACCACGAAGTACTGCGACTGCGGATGCGAGAAATACCAGCCGCTGACGGCGGCGCCGGGCCACATCGCCATCGACTCGGTCAGCTCGATGCCGGTCCGGTCGGTCACGTCCATCAGCTTGAATAGCGTCGCCTTCTCGGTGTGCTCCGGGCAGGACGGATAGCCGGGGGCGGGGCGGATTCCGGTATACTTCTCCGCGATGAGCGCCTCGTTGTCGAGGTGCTCCTCGGGCTGGTACCCCCAGAACTCCGTGCGCACCCGCTGGTGCAACCGTTCGGCGAACGCCTCGGCGAGCCGGTCGGCGAGTGACTCCAACAGGATCGCGCTGTAGTCGTCGTTGGCCGCCTTGAACTCCGCGATCTTGTCACCGCTGCCGAGCCCCGCGGTGACGGCGAATGCGCCGACGTAGTCGGCCAGACCGGTGTCCTTGGGCGCGATGAAGTCACCCTGCGACTTGTTGGGGACGCCGTCGCGGTGCTCACCCTGCTGGCGCAGGTTGTGCAACGTGGCCAGCACCTCGGTCCGGGTCTCGTCGGTGTAGACCTCGATATCGTCGCCGACCCCGCTCGCCGGGAAGAACCCGATCACGCCGTTGGCGGTCAGCCACTTCTCCTTGATCAGGGTGTCGAGCATCTCCTGGGCGTCGTCGTACAGCTTGCGGGCGGTCTCGCCCGAGACCGGGTTGTTGAGGATGTCGGGGAACCTGCCCTTCATCTCCCA
>JAVHWG010000511.1:0-6271 GCA_032159965.1 Mycobacterium sp. | reverse complement strand
TGACGTCAACCAGTGTCACGTCCGGTCGAAGTTCCTCGAAGCGCCGCAGCGCCTCTGTGGCGTTCGACGCCACGCCGACAACCGTGACGCACTGGTGGTACTCGAGCAAGCCACGCGCGGCGTCGACGAAATGCACGCTGTCATCGACGATCAGGCAGCGCATCGTGTACCTCGAAGTGACATAATTCCAGCTTCCCGTGTGCGAAAGGCCCACGCATTCCGGCTAACTGCACTCCTACACCACCGCGGCCGCCGGTTGCAGCTGGCACGAAGGCGAAGATTCCCGCTGCCGGGAAGGCTGATGGGTGTCAGCGGTAGCGACACGAGTTCGCGTGCGCGTAAAGCTAGCGGAGACAACCCGACACAGGACATCGAAACCATTGGGCGTGCCCCATCTGCACTCGGCGTGCCGGCCGCTCAACGAGATTGGAGCGACGTGAAGACGAACGCGATGATGCGCGTGGTGCTCGGCGGTGCGCTTGCGATGCTGATGACCTACGGGATTCGTCAGATCGTCGGAAACTATCTCTAAGTCGCGGCCATCCGGTGGATCGTGTGGACAGGACGGCAGGGCGGGAGAAGAGCTCGGGCTCACGACAGATTCGCGCCCGATTGATGTCACTGCTCGTTCGTCCGACGGCGCCGCCGCTCTGGCTCGGGATCGTCGTGGCGGCGTCGGTCCTCGTGGTCGAAACGGTTGTGGTGCAACAGCTTATGCGCCTGACTCCGGAGAACACCTTCGGCGCCATCTTCTTCCTCGGGATCCTGCTCGTGTCGGCGCGATGGGAATACGGGTTGGCGGTAACGATGACTCTGGCGAGCACCGTCGTCTACTCGTATGTCCATATCGCGGCCGACGGGAAAGTCTTCCCAATCACGGCAGACGACTGGGTGGCAATGATTACTTTCCTGCCCATCGCGCTGCTGGCCAGCATTTTGGCGGGGCAAGCGCGGCTGCGCGCAACCGAAGCAGATCAACGCCGTCGTGACGCAGAGGCGAGCCGTGACGCGATCCGCTTGCTCGCTGACACGCAGACTGCGTTGCGACGGATTGCAATTCTGGTAGCGCGTGCGGTGCCGCCTTCCGAGGTGTTCTCAGCGGTGGCTTTCGAATTGGCCTCGTGTCTGGGAGTGCACCGCTGCGCTCTGCTCCGCTACGAGCCCGACGGCGCGGCGACAGTCCTTGCCGCCCGCGCCGAGCCTGGCTCGGTGAAAGTGCTCGTCGGCAAGCGGTTTACGCCGCAGGGCGAAACCGTCGCGGCCATGGTGCTGCGAACTGGCCACGCGGCCCGTATCGACAGCTACGACGCAGTCGGCGGTCGCGACGCCGAATACCTCAGCCAGCTGGGTCTGCGTTGCGGGGTCGGAGCCCCGATTGTCGTGGCCGGCCACATCTGGGGCGTGGCTATTGTCGCCTCGTTGAAACCTCAACCGCTGCCCGCCGACACTGAGGCGCGGGTGGGAGATTTCGCCGACCTCGTGGCAACCGCGATCGCCAACGCCGAGACTCGCTCCCAGCTCACCGCTTCACGAGCCAGGATTGTCGCGGCCGCCGATGGCGCCCGACGCGGTTTCGAACGCGACCTCCATGACGGCGCGCAACAGCGGCTGGTGTCGTTGGGACTCGAGTTGCGAACCGCTGAGGCGTCGGTGCCACCCGAACTGTCTGACCTGCGGGCGAAGTTCTCTCACGCCGTTACGGGTGTGACCGGCGTTTTGGAGGATCTCCAAGCGATATCCCGCGGAATTCATCCGGCGATCTTGTCGAGAGGTGGGCTGGGCCCTGCGCTCAAGACACTCGCTCGCCGCTCGGCCGTCCCAGTCGAGCTCCACCTCGATTTTGATCGACGGTTACCCGACTCGCTCGAGGTGGCGGCCTATTACGTCGTCGCCGAAGCTCTTGCGAACACGGCCAAGCACGCGCAGGCGTCCGCTGTGAAGCTCAGCCTCGAAGCCGACGATGCGAACGTGCGTTTGTCGATTCGAGACGACGGAATCGGCGGAGCCGATTCACGCAATGGCTCGGGACTCATTGGGCTCGCCGACCGCGTCGAGGCGCTCGGGGGACAACTACAGATTTCCAGCCACTACGGAAGAGGCACGTCATTGCTCGCCACGATCCCGTTCGAAGGCTCGTGACCGAACTGTCTTTCGTCTCTTTGCAGCGCGGTAGGAGGTGGCGTCAACGTAATTGGCGGCCAAGCCGATCCGCCCTGTCGCGCGCGGCGCATTTGGCGATGGCGCTGTTGGGAAACATATCGAAGCCGTGTACCACGCCGGCGTAGACGTGAAGTTCCGTCGACACGGCCTGACGTCATTGCCGCGGTATTGATCTCGATAAGTTCATGGCTCCTCGCATCACACGATTCGGTCAGCATGCATCTTGGCGATGGTGTCACCGTCGTAGCCGAGTTCGGTCAGCACATCGTCGGTGTGTTCGCCGAGCAGCGGCGACCCGGCGATCTCCGGCACGAAATCGGAGAACTTGATCGGGCATCCGACGGTCAGGTAGCTGCCGCGTTCCTTGTGTTTCACCTCGACGACGCTTCCGCTGGCGCGCAGCGCTGGATCGTGCGCGATCTCCTTCATGCTGAGCACGGGCGCACAGGGCACCTCGAACTGGCGCAGAATGTCGACCGCCTCGTACTTGGTCTTATCGGCAAGCCACTCTTCGATGTCATCGAAGATCCCGAAGATGTGTGATTCACGGGCCTCGGCGGTGTTGTACGCCGGGTCGTCGATCCACTCCCGCCGGTCGATCGCTTCACAGGTCCGCTCCCAGTTCTGTTCCTGGATCGTGAAGTAGATGTACGCGTTGGGGTCCGTCTCCCAACCCTTGCACTTGAGCACCCAGCCGGGCTGACCGCCACCGCCGGCATTGCCGCCACGGGGCACCACGTCGGTGAACGTGCCGTTGGGGTACTGCGGATACTCCTCGAGGTAGCCGACTCGTTCGAGCCGCAACTGGTCGCGTAGCTTGACTCGGCACAGGTTGAGGACGGCGTCCTGCATCGACACCGAAACCTTCTGGCCCACACCGGTCTTCTCGCGGCCGAGCAGCGCGGCGAGGATGCCGATGAGCAGATGCATGCCGCTATTACTGTCGCCAAGGGCCGCGGCGCTCACTGTCGGCGGTCCGTCCCAGAAACCGGTAGTCGACGCGGCTCCGCCGGCGCACTGCGCGACGTTCTCGTAGACCTTGAGGTCCGACCAGGGCGAGTCGTCGTTGAATCCCTTGACAGAGCCGAAGATCAGCCGCGGGTTGAGTTCGTGAATGTGTTCCCACGGCAAACCCATTCGGTCCATGGCATCCGGCGCGAAGTTCTCGACTAGTACGTCAGCGTCACGAATCAGCTTTTCCATGACCTCAATACCTCCGTTGGTTTTGGTGTTGATCGCGAGGGACCGCTTGTTGCAGTTCAACATCGTGAAGTACAGGGCATCGACGTCGGGGATGTCGCGCAACTGGTGACGGGTCACATCACCGCCGGTGGTGCGCTCGACCTTGAGGACGTCGGCGCCGAACCACGCGAGCATCTGAGTGCAGGCCGGGCCGGCCTGAACGCCGGTGAAGTCGATAACCTTGATTCCGGTGAGTGGCAGGTTGGTCATGATGAATTTCCTTCTATTGGAGGATTGTTGGTATTTCAGTACTTCCCGACCCCGGTCGGGTTGAGATGGGTGAGATGGCCGCTTTCCGTGCCGTCGGCAGGGTCGATGACGCAATCGATGAGAGCAGGACCGCCCGATAGCAGTGCGCCGGTGAGCGCGATGGTGAGCTGCGCCGGCGTGGTCGCCTGGTAGCCCCTGCCGCCGAAAGCCTCGATCAGGCGGTCGTGGCGGGCGTGCGGCATCAGGGTGGTCGGCGAGGGGTCGGTGGACACAGAGTTCACCCCGTCGCCGCGGTAGACGCCGCCGTTGTTGAGGATGACGACGACGATTGGCAACTGGTAGCGGCAGATGGTCTCTAACTCCATGCCGGAAAAGCCGAACGCGCTGTCGCCTTCGATCGCCACGACCGGCGAGCCGCTTTCGACAGCCGCGGCAATCGCATAGCCCATGCCGATTCCCATGACACCCCAGGTGCCGCTGTCGAGGCGGTGGCGTGGCAGGTGCATGTCGATCACATTGCGCGCGAAGTCGAGTGCGTTGGCACCTTCATTGACGACGTAGACATTGGGGTGTTCGCGAATCACGTCGCGCACCGCTCGCAACGCACCATAAAACTGCATCGGGTGCGGATCAGCGTTGAGTCGCCGCGACATCTTGGCGACGTTCTGCGCCGAACGCGACGTCAACTCCTCGCGCCACGGTGCCGGCGCCTTGATTTGTCCCGGCATGGTGCGCTCGATGAGTGCGGACATCACCGAGCCGATGTCCCCGACGAGGGGCGCTGCGATGGGCTGGTTGCTGTCGAGTTCGGTTGGTTCGATGTCGACCTGGATGAACTTGGCATCTGGATTCCACTGCGGCGCGTCGCCGTGTCCGAGTAGCCAGTTCAACCGAGCACCTACTAGCATCACCACATCGGCCTTGCGCAGCGCGAGGGACCGTGCAGCTGCCGTTGATTGTGGGTGGTCGTCGGGCAGTAGCCCCTTGGCCATCGACATCGGCTGGAACGGAAGGCCGGTGGTCTCGATGAATTCCCGGATCTGCGCGTCGGCCTGGGCGTAGGCCGCCCCCTTGCCCAACACCACCAATGGCCGTTGAGCGTTGGCCAGCAAGGAGATAGCGCGATCGACGGCCTCGGGCGCGGGCAGCTGCCGGGGGGCCGGATCGACCACCCTGTGCAGCGACACGCCACCCGCTGCGGCGTCGATGACCTGCCCGAGAACGGCTGCCGGGATGTCGAGGTAGACGCCCCCGGGCCGCCCGGAGGCCGCGGTCCGCAAGGCGCGGGCGATACCGCGGCCGATGTCCTCGACCCGGTTTACCCGGTAGGCGGCCTTGGCGAACCGCTCGGCGGCGGCCATTTGGTCGAGTTCCTCGTAGTCGCCCTGTTTGAGGTCGACAATATGGCGCTCGCTAGAGCCCGAGATCTGCACCATGGGAAAGCAATTCGTGGTGGCATTGGCCAGCGCGACAAGTCCGTTGAGAAAGCCCGGTGCGGAGACAGTCAGGCAGATGCCCGGCTTTTTCGTCAAGAACCCCGCGGCGGCAGCCGCATGGCCGGCGTCGCTTTCATGACGAAATCCGATGTAACGGATGCCCGATGCCTGCGCGATGCGGGCAAGGTCGGTGATCGGGATACCGACTAGCCCGTAAATGGTATGGATTCCATTGAGCTTGAGCCCATCGACAACCAGGTGGTACCCGTCCGTGAGTTCGGACGGGGTGTCCGTGACCGACACAGTGTCGGGTATCGAAACGGTGGCCATGGGCGTGGATCCTTTAGCGTTTGTTGCTGTGCGCCTTCACTTCCGACACTCCGCTACGTTCACGGCCGTGTCCAAGACTTGTTGCTGACCGAGCGATAAGCGCTCGTTATGGAGGCGACTGACGGCGCGGCGCCAGACCAACCAACCCGACCAGGATTACCAGCACAGTGATCGTGAGCGGCAATATCGGGGCGTAACTACGTGCATGCAGGAAGAGCAGTCCTCCACAAACGGCGCCTAGGACCAGCCCGACGAGCACCCCGATAAGCCGAGGCATCTCGGCGTTCGGCCTGGCTCCGGCGAACACGCCTGCAAGCGCGACGAGCGTGAATGTCGCCGCGGTCGTGAACACGCCCTGCACGCCAAGCGATCGGACCGCGGCGGTTTGGATTCCCATCGCCAGCGAGAACAAGGCTAGGAGGATAGCAGCAATCAGGGTCGACGGTTGTCTTGCCGTCTCCGCCCATAGCGCCAGGAAACCGGTCTCGGCACTCGCCACGAGAACCAACAAGACCGATACCGTCGGGGTCCACAACCCGGACTCGTGGGAACGCAGAGTCCAAATCCGATGGCCGAGATAGGCACCCGCGCCGAACACACACAACGCGACAACGACAGGCAGGACGGCCGTCGCCCTGAGGTTCGCGATGTCGAATGCCAAGAACACAATGTTTCCGGACATGAACGCCGAGAATGTCCTTCCGAGGCCGAAGTAGCTGATTGCATCGACCGCACCTGAAGCGACGGTCAGCGCAATGAGAAGGACGTCGCGCAGGCGTTCGCCTCCGCGACTCGTCGTCTCATCGGTGGAATCAATCGGTTTGGCGCGCAATCTGATCGATCGAGCACGCATCTTGGCGGTAGGCGACGTCACGATGTTCAGGATTACCCCG
>JAVHWG010000494.1:0-7916 GCA_032159965.1 Mycobacterium sp. | reverse complement strand
TCGCGCCATCCGTTCGTCGCGCCCCTTCGCGCCGCCCGTCTCGTGCACCACCGTGAATCGCACTCCACTCAACGTGGCGGTCGCCGTCTCGGGTAACCGGGCCCGCAGTTCCGCCCCGTCGTTGTTTCCCCAGCAACCGATCAGCCGGGCCGCGCGGGTTTCCAGCGCATCCAGCAACGACACGTGCACCCAATCCCCGGCGTGCAGCACCACGTCGGCGCGGTCCACCTCCTCCCACACCGGCTGCGGCAGATCGCGTGCCCGTTTCGGGACGTGGGTGTCGGCGATCAGCAGCAGTCTCACGAGAGGCGCAGTAACTCCGCCATCGCCGGCATCACCGCCTGCAACGCCTTGAACGGACGCAGCATCACCTTGAACTCGACGATCTGTTCGTCGTCGTTCCAGTGGATCATGTCGACACCGTTGACCTGTATTCCGTCCACGACGGTGACGAACTCGAGCACCGCGGACCGCTCGCCGAACCATTGTCCGACATAACGGAATTCATCGTTGCCGAGCAGCTTCGCCGCTGCCGTGAGATACATGACGGCCTTGGCGCGGCCTTCCTGCGGGGTGAACACCGCGGGCGAGTAGAACACCGCATCTTCGGCCAGTATGGCTTCGACGTCCTCGGTGTGGTGGTTTTCGATGATGTCCAGCCAGCGCTGGATGACCGGTGGCGTCATGGTGTCCTCACGATTCGACGATGGGCTCGATGCCCAGATGCTGGTAGGTGACAAGGGGAAGGTAGGGCACGCCGACGTCGGCGAAAAGGCGCGCAGCCACCTCGCCGCGGTCCACCATCGGGATGATCCCGGTGACCACGGCGCCGGCCGCGACCGACTGGTCGTACGCCTTGCGGACAGAACCGCCGGTGCTGACGACGTCCTCGACCAGCAGGACGCGTGTTCCGGGGTGGTCTTTGAGTCGGAAGCCCTCGATGAACTGCTCGAGCCCACGGGATTTGGGCTCCTTGCGTACCGAGAACCATGCCTTGCCCGTCACCATCGCGACACCGTGGGCGAGCGCGTCGGCCCCCATGGTCAGACCGCCGACGGCGTCGAACTCGATCTGGTTCGCCGCAGCCAGGTCGACCACTTCCCGGCACACGACGGCGAGCCGGGCTCCGGTGTCGACGGCGTGCTTGCCGTCGATGTAGTCGTGGCTGGTTTGGCCGCTGGCGAGTTTGAACGGCTCGGCGCGGCGCTCGTGACCGCGCTTGATGATGTCGAACGCATCCTGCCAAGAGATCGATGTCGTCACGGCGGTAATGCTACGGCGGACGCGTCGGCGCCTATCCCTGCGTGGGCGACGGGGAACCGGTTACCGTTCACCCCGTGGGAAACTCGCTCGATCCGCTGGGGCTGGCCGGCGTCGCTGCCGGCGCGGCGAGGTTTTGGCTGCGCACGGGCATCCGAACGCAGGAGCAGCTGCTCTCACTGCTCGGTGGTCGCGACGAGGATCCCGCTCCGCAACCCAAGGAACTCACCGCCGGGTCTTCTTCTCAGACCCCCGACCTGCTCAGCAGCAAGATGCACGAGCTGCTCGACCGGGCGCTTGACCAGAGCACGAGCAGCAGCCAGGTCGAGCTTTTCCATCACATCCTCGACCAGCTGGTGGCCGACGAGGCCCGGATCATCGGCGCGCTCTCCGACGGCTCGGTGTCACCGCTGGTCAATGTCTACGACTGGACGCGGCGCCGGAACCCTGGCCGCGCCGTGATCGAGAACGCCTCGCTGATCGGCCGTACTGCGAACGTCGCGTTGCCGGACATGGTGCCTACCTACGTCAGCCACCTGCTGTCTCTCGGATTGGTCGAGATCGGCCCGGAGGACGAGGATCTCAAGGACGACTACGAGGTCCTGATGGCTGAAAGCGCTGTGCTGGCGGCCATCAAGAACGCGTCGCGCGGGCCGTTGGCCGCCAAGGTCGACAAGTTCACCTTGACCCTGTCCAGACTCGGACAGGCGCTCTGGGCGGCGACCGTGCAACGAGACGAGTCGTGACCGACGCCGTCGTCGCGTTGCAGTCCTGGTCAGAAATCAGGCACGACTTCTCGGTCAACTGGCTGATCTACCTCTCAATGCCGCTCGTCGCGGCGTTCGTCGGGTGGAGCACCAAGATCGTCGCGCTGGAGATGATCTACCGGCCGCTCGAATTCAGGGGCGTCGGGCCGTTCGGCTGGCAGGGCATCGTGCCCCGCCGGGCAGGCAAGGTCGGGTCGAAGACCATCGAGTTGCTGACCTCCAACCTGCTCAAACCCGAAGAGTTGCTGGACCGTATCGACGCCGCCGAGGCGGTCGAGGTGCTGCGCGCTCCGATGCTTCAGGCCGTCGACGACATCTCGCGGGACCTCGCCGAACAGGTCCGCCCCGGGTTGTGGGACTCGCTGCCGGAGGCTGGCCGGAAAGCGATACAGGACCGGGTCGCCGCGCAGGCCCCGCGGATCGTCGAGAACATGCTCAACGGGATGAAGGCGGACCTGAGCCGCTACATCGATCTTCAGTTCCTCGCCGTCACCACGCTGGTGCGCAACAAGGAAAAGCTCGTCAAGCTGATGCGCGGGGTGACCAACGACGCGATGGCGTTCGTGCGGCGCAGCGGCATCTACTTCGGCTTGGTCATCGGTCTCGTGCAGATGATCGCGTGGGCGTTGTTCAAAAACCCGTGGATCATGCCGGCGTTCGGGTTCGCCGTCGGGTTCCTCAGCGACTACATCGCGCTGAACATGCTGTTCCGGCCGGTGAACCCCAGAAGATTCCTGGGCTTCATCCCCTTCCAGGGCCTGCTGCATGCCGAGCGGGAGAAGATCACCCGCGACTACGCCAAGATCCTCGCCGACGACCTCTTCTCACCCGAGATCCTGTTCGACGGCATCCTCAAGGGCCCGGGCTCGGACAAGCTGTTCGCGCTCGTCGCCAAGGAGGTCGACGCGGCCGTCGACGCGCAGACCGGGATCGCGGGGCCACTCGTCGCGCTCGTCGTCGGCACGAAGCGGTACCGGGCACTCAAGGACAGGGTCGTGACGCTGGTGGTTGAGCGCCTGCCGTCGACGCTGCAGGAGGCGCAGGACTACGCGACGAGCGTGATCGACCTGGAGAACACGATCATCGACAAGATGGGTCAACTCACCAACGAGGAGTACGAGTCGATTCTGCGCCCGGTGTTCAAAGACGACGAGCCGCTGATGATCGCGGTCGGGGCCGTCCTCGGTGGCGTTGTCGGTGAGATCCAGGTCCAGATCATCGAGTTGTTCGGCCACTGATCTCACAGAGACTTTCGACGTTTCTATTCCGATACTGGCGTCCCCGGGAGGTAGACGTCTTCCGCTGCTACCTCGGCGACGCCGAGTTCGGCCGCGACGGCGGCAATCGCTTGTCGCGCGATGTCGAGATCCACCTGGCCACTGGGCGTGTAGTACGGGCCGATGTAGCGCTCATAGAACTGTTGCGCTTCTTGACGAGTCAGTCGATTGAGGAACGACGCGATGTAGTCCACCGCGAGCTCGGGACGTTCGGCGATCGTCCGCAGTGCCCGTTGGTTGGCCTGCAGAAGAGCCTGCAGCGCAGGGCTGTCCAGCTTGGTGTGGACGGGATCGACAGCGACCCCCACGGTCGGAATCTGAAAATGATCACCGACCCACGCCAGTACGTGGAACCCCTCTTCTTCGGCGACCTGGTCGGGTGAGAGCGTGCTGCCGACGTAGGCGGCGTCGATGGAGCCATCCCGGAGCCCTCGCAGATCCATCTGATAGTCACCCGGATCGCGTGTCAGACAGTTCAAGTCGCGATCAGGGTCCAAACCGTGCTTCCGCAGGACGATCCGGGCGAAACAGCCTGGGGCGGTGTGGCGGGCATGGACCGCCAGCCGGCGCCCGCGCAGGCCCGCCATGGAGGTGACGTCGGCTGCGCCAACGAACCAGAAAAGTGGACGATGGGTGTTGACGGTGAGCATCTTCCAGCCGATGTCATCGGTCAGCCGCGACAGCAGGGAGCGGCCCAGGCCGATCGTCGCACCACGGCGCAGGCGCTCGGTTTTCCAGTGGATTCCGTCGTGGATGGCGACGTGGACGCCTGCCTCCTCGTAATAGCCTTCCTGGTCGGCGACATAGGCGATCAGTTCCTCGTGGATGCCACGTCCGACATAGGCAAGATCGATGGTGTGCACGGCGAAAACCTTTCCACGTCAAGCGATTCGACGGCCGAAACCGACGTCAGTCCATAGCCAGGCCGCCGTTGACCGGCAGGTAATGACCAGTGGTGAATCCGGAATCCTCGCTGGCCAGAAAAGCAATGGTGCTGGCCACCTCCTGAGGGCGGACGAGGCGTCCCATGGGATTGGTTGCACCGAGGTGGCGCACCTGTTCGGTTGTCAGCTGACCGGTGACCTTTGTCTCGTCGACCGTAGCGGGCGCGACGAGGTTCGCGGTGATCCCGTGCGGCGCCATTTCGAGCGCGACGTATCGGACGAACTGGTCGAGTGCCGCCTTGGCCACGCCAAGCGTGATCATCCCGTCGCGCGGACGTCGCGACAGTCCTGTGCTGAGATACACAAGCCGTCCGTAGTTTCGCGAAATCATTGCCGGTACAACGGCTTTAGTGATCAAGAATGCTGCCCGCAGCTCGCGGTCAAGCTTTCCGCCAAGCTGGTCCCACGTGACGTCGGCGAACGACGTGACGTCGAAAGGTATCAACGCGTTGTGCACGAGTACGTCGACACCGCCCCACCGCTGCTGGGTCTCGCCGACAAGTGCGGCCACATCGTCGGCCGAGGTGACGTCGGCCCGAATCGCCACGGCCTCACCGCCGGCCGCAGTAGCGGCCTGCACCACCTCGTCTGCCTGCCCGGCGCTGGATCGGTAATTGACCACCACCCGGAAACCTCGCTCGGCAAGGACCAGTGCGGTCGCCGCCCCGATACCCCGACTGGCTCCCGTGATCAGCGCGACACGATCCATCGAGATGCTCCCTGCTGGCAATGGGTGGACCGCCTTGAACATATCCGACGCAGGAGAGTCCCGGCAGAGTCAATGCCACGTCCTCGCGTCACCCGAAGACGTCGGCGGCGATTTCGGCAACGAAGAGGTGGTGGGAGTAGATGCCGGGCGCCACTGAGCGCCACGTAGTCCGCGGCTGGTCCTCGTCGTTGAGGTTGAGCAGGTTGTTCCATTCGACGAATGCGTACGCGGACGTGTTGATCAGCCCGGCTTCTTGCTGCACGTTGTCGTAACCGCCTTCGCCCTCTCGCAGAGCGGCCAGAGCAGCCTTGTTCTTTGTCATGAATGCGTTGATGGCCGTCTTTCCGGGTGGCACGGGATCGACAGCACTCAATGATCCCCGGGGCGGCAGCGCCAGCGCGTTGACCTTGGCTTGAACCCCAGCTGGCACTGACGTGACACGACCGGTGGCGACGGCGTCGTTGATCAAGCGCGCATAGCCGAGGGCTCTGATGCCCGCCGAGTCGATACCCAGGTTCGTGACGCCTTTCCTGTCGAACTTTCCCGTGTTGACCACGTCCGCGGTGATGCGGCTGGACGGGACCTTGCTGCGCCGAAAACCCTCGTTGAGGGATTTCGAGAAGTCAGACCCGTCCAGCACGTTCACATGGTCGATCAGGCTCGGGGTGAACAACACCTCGCGAAGGGTGCGAGCCATGCTGCCGTTGCCGCGGCTGTGCGCGCTGAGTCGCACCGAAGCTATTTGGCCCGCGCGGCCAATCGACGCCAGACCGGCCTTCACCTGGCTTTCACTGATCGTGAACGCTTTACCGGGATCGCCGTGCACGCCGAAGAGGATCCAGCCGCCGGTTTCGGCGGCGCCACGCAAGCCGTGATGTTCGACATGCGATGAGGCATCCAAGACTCCTCCGGCGGAGAAGAACACGTGGACTTGATTCGTCGTCACCTTCGTTGCGGCGGTCGGGACGAAAATCATGAATTCCCCGAAACTGAAAGTGCGATCGGCGAGTTTGTCCACCCCGCCCGATCCGGGTAGACCCTCGTCGGATCGGATGATCGGGAACCAGCCCGGTCGGCCCGTGTCGGCGGCGGCCTGACGCTTGAGCTTGATGATGCCGATGAACGTTGCGGGGAGATCCGCCGCAGTCAGCGGTTTTCCCGACGTCGCCGCGCCGTGCTCTCTGACCCAGTCGTCGTGGCTCATATGGTCCTTGGCCGCGAGCATGTTCTGCAGCGTTGCGACGTCGTTTGGCACGTTCGGCTGATCGCGTCCGACACCGGCGCTGATCTGTAAGGCAAATTGCGCCTTGGCGACAGGGGCCGCGAGCGCCGGATCTTCCAGACGCGTCAGCGCGCGGTCGATCACCTGCAGTTGGCCGGGATCGGTGACCGCCGCACCGGCGGGGAGGCCGGTGACCGCGGCCTTGGTGTCGTCGTGGTCTTTTGCCTCGATCGCCCACATTCCGTAGAGCCGGTCCAACACCAACAGCACCGCCTCGCGACCGTTGGTGGCGGAGGTTCCGACCGATCCGCCGGCAGGGAGATCGATCGGCGCTGCTCGTTGAACTGAGGCCCGCGGTGCGAGATAACTTGCTACTGCGGTGTTCCCCGCGGCGCGCTGCAGCCCCAAGATGCGCTGTGCCGGGGTCCTTGCCGCCCGGCGCGCACCCTCGACACGTGGTAGCTCACCGTGCGCAGGCATACCTGGCTGACGCACGATCTTCACATGCCGATTAGAGCAAGAGCAGTGCCGAGTGACCAGGGTCCTCGGTGCTGCCCTTTCGGGCAGACCTGCCGCTTGCGCGCCCGAAGGGATTCGAACCCCTAACCTTCTGATCCGTAGTCAGATGCTCTATCCGTTGAGCTACGGGCGCTCGTCTTCAGTTGTGTGGCGGAGGCGAGAGGATTTGAACCTCCGGTCCGCTTTGAGGCGGACAACTCATTAGCAGTGAGTCCCATTCGGCCACTCTGGCACGCCTCCTGAACCCGAAGGCACAGAGTACACAGCGCTCACAGCGCACTGCAAAGCATCTGCGGCGGCACCGAAACTGCTGGGAGATCGCGATTGCGGGGCTTTCTGCGATCTGTGAGCAGTCTCGACGGGTGGCGGCCCCCACTTATGCTGGGCGAGTGACCCCCCGTCTGCGCCCCGAGCTTGATGCACTGCCGACGTATACGCCCGGCAAGACGGTGCCGGGCGCAATCAAGATCGCCAGCAACGAGACAGTGCACGGACCGCTGCCCGGGGTGCGCGCCGCCATCGAGGCGGCCACCGACACCGCAAACCGCTATCCCGACAACGCCTACCTCGAGCTGCGCGATCAGCTGGCCAAGCACGTCGAATTCCCGCTGGAACAGGTTGCGGCGGGGTGCGGTTCGGTCAGCCTCTGCCAGCAGCTCGTCCAGATCACCTCCACCGCGGGAGACGAGGTGGTCTTCGGCTGGCGCAGCTTCGAGATCTACCCACTGCAGGTCCGGCTCGCGGGCGCCACGCCGGTGCAGGTGCCGCTGCAGGACCACACCTATGACCTCGACGCGATGGCTGCCGCGATCACCGACAAGACCCGACTGGTGTTCGTCTGCAACCCCAACAATCCAACGTCGACCGTCGTGCATCCGGACGCGCTCACGAGGTTCGTCGAGGCAGTCCCTGCGGACGTGCTGATCGCGATCGACGAAGCCTACGTCGAGTACATCCGGGACGAAATGCACTCCGAAACACTAGAGTTGGCTCGCCGTCACTCGAATGTGGTTGTGCTGAGGACTTTTTCGAAGGCATACGGTTTGGCCGGGCTGCGCGTCGGCTACGCGGTCGGCGACCCGGACGTCATTGCCGCCCTCAACAAGGCGTATGTCCCCTTCAGCGTGAGCAGCATCGCGCAGGCAGCGGCGATCGCGTCGCTGGCAGCCGCCGACGATATTCTCGCGCACACCGACGCGATAGTGGCCGAACGGGTGC
>JAVHWG010000065.1:0-7858 GCA_032159965.1 Mycobacterium sp. | reverse complement strand
CGGTCGACCGTCTGGGTCTGCCAGGCAAGGAAATCCGCTCCGGCGGGAAGGGTCTCGCGAACCTCTACAACCGGTACGCCCGCTGAGCGCGCGGCGTCCACTATCCGGTGCACCACTGGGGTGTCGGTCTGCGGGTTGTAGAACACCACTTGCACCGCGCGCGAATTCACCAGATCGAGCACGGCCGCCAAGTCGGCAGGTGCGGGATCCGCGTCGGCATCGACCGCCTTGTAATAGCCCTCGGGCGTCTTGTCCGTCAATCCCGTTGCCTTCATGAGGTACTGCGCGACATCCTCGGTGGCGAGCGCCGAAGCGCCGGGATGTGCCGCGGCGATGGTGCGCTCGTGCGCCGCGATGACCTGCACCTGGCTGTCGAACTTCTGGGCGTTGCTCTGGTAGTTCGTCGCGTGCGCGGGATCGATCGCGCTGAGTTGTTCGGCGATCGCATCGGCGACCGCCGCCACGGTCGAGAGGTCGTAGAACACGTGCGGGTTGTCGCCCGACTTGTGAGAACCGACAGTGAACGCGTCGATCCGCAGACCGGCCTTGCCCTGGTCGAGAATCGCGTCGATGAAGTGGTCGTAGTCGCCGCCGTTGTAGACCACCAGCTGAGCGTCGGAGATCGCTGCCGCGTCCGCTGGACTGGCCTCGAATGAATGCGGATCCTCGGCGGGGTTGTCGATGATCGGCTGTACCCGGGCGTGCTCACCTGCCACCGCAGACGCAACCGATCCCCACACGTCCGTCGACGTCACGACGCTGATCCCGTCGCTCTGGGCGCCGCGCGCAGTGCACGCGGCGACCAGCAGCGAAGTCACCACCAGACATGCCGAGACTCGTCCCATGGGTCTCCTAACACAAATGAAAATCGTTTCCAATAATGTAGCGCATCGTCGCTGCCTTCTCGAGAGCGGAGGCCGCGACGGCGATGCACTAACGTCACGGGATATGTCGACGGAGGCGCGTGGCGCCGACATCAACCGCAGGACTCCCGCACATCGCCGCCGAGCCACTCTGGCGTCGTTGGCGGCCGAACTCAACGTGTCCCGCACGACCATTTCCAATGCCTACAACCGGCCCGACCAGCTGTCCGCCGACCTTCGCGAGCGGGTGCTCGAGACGGCCAAGCGGATGGGCTATTCGGGGCCGGATCCGGTGGCGCGGTCGTTGCGCACGCGAAAGGCCGGGGCGGTGGGTCTGGTGCTGACAGAGCCGCTGAACTACGCGTTCAGCGACCCCGCCGCGGTGAGTTTCGTTGCGGGCCTTGCGGAGTCCTGCGAGGAAGTGGGACAGGGCCTCTTGCTTGTCGCGGTCGGTCCTGGCCGCACCTTTGAGGAGGGTTCGCACGCGGTCCTCAGCGCGGGTGTCGACGGCTTTGTCGTCTACTCCGTGGCCGACGACGATCCGTACTTGCAGTTGGCACTCGAACGGAACCTGCCGGTAGTCGTCGTCGACCAGCCCAAGGGTGTGCCGGGGACCTCAGGGATCTGCATCGACGACCGTGCGGCGATGCGAGAACTCGCTGATTACGTTGTGCGCCTTGGTCATACTGAGATCGGGCTGCTCACGATGCGGCTCGGTCGCGAGCGCAGAGGAAATGGTCCCTCCGCAATCCTCGCGCCGCGGGCCGCAGCCGTGGCCGGGCCGGAACGATTGCGGTCACCGCACTTTCATGTTCAGCGCGAACGAGTCAATGGTGTTCGCGATGCGATGCGGGAGGCCGGTCTCGATCCCGAATCGCTGACCGTGGTGGAGACCTTCGAACATCTACCGACCTCGGGCGGGGCCGCGGCCGAAGTGGCGCTCGACGTCAACCCGCGGATCACGGCGTTGATGTGCACGGCTGACGTTCTGGCGTTGTCGGCGATGGACTACCTGCGGGCGCGGGGAATCTACGTGCCGGGTCAGATATCGGTGACGGGCTTCGACGGTATACCTGACGCGCTGGGCCGGGGACTCTCGACGGTGGCGCAACCGAGTCTCGAGAAAGGCCGACTCGCGGGGAAGCTACTGCACACCCCGCCGCGGTCCGGGCTTCCCGTCGATGAAGTGCTGGCCACCGAGCTGATCCGCGGTCGAACCGTCGGGCCGCCGAGCTGACTTGCTAGATCTTGGGATGCTCCTCGTCGCCGATCAGCAACCGCACGGCCAGGTCGAGTCGCTTGCTCACGTCGGTGGCCGAAGCGCGTCGGGTGAGCCACGCGAGCAGGTTGGACAGCCAGACATCGGAGATCACCCGCGCGATGTGGTACTGGTCTTCGGTGGGCTCACCGTCGCTCATCGCACGAGCGAACATACTGTCCATCAGTTTTCCGACGTGGTCCACCTCGCCGGCAGCCGACGCATCGGCGAACACGAATGCCCGAGTCATGGCCTCGGTGAGCAACGGGTTTCGCTGCATCGCCCGGTTGAGCCGGCCGATCATCTGGTGCAGCCGCTGATAGGGGCTGCCCGCGCCAATGGCTATCCGGTCGTTCTTGGCGTCGATGCGTTCGAATTCGCGGCCCAGCGCTGACACCAACAGATGAACTTTGGACGGGAAGTATCTGTACAACGTGCCCACGGCGACGTCAGCGCGCTCGGCGACGGCCCTCATCTGAACTGCCTCGTACCCGCCCTTAGAGGCAATAGCCAATGTGGCATCGAGGATTCGCTTGCGCCGCTCGCGTTGGGCCTCGGAACCGAGTTCCGACTCGGCCAGTGCGGCCACGGTCAGCACTTGAGGCTGGCGTGGTTCGCCTGGCGATCCAGAACTGGTCTGCGCTGGCGTGGACATGCGGTCAGCCGCTCCCTCTCGTCGTCGTAGTGCCCAAAACGATACGCAGGCGGGCCGGGAATTTCCCTCCGACCCAATCCCCCGCAGCGGTCGTGTCCTGCTGCGATGCGTACCGGTTTGACCACCGGCGCTCGGGCTATTAGAACACGTTCTAGTAGGCTGCACCTGCCATTACCCCCTGGCTTAGGAGAGACGGATCGTGTCATCGAGCACAGATCAGCAGGCCGCGGCCCGCGAACTGGTCCGGTCATGGGCTCCGGGGTCCGGTGCGATCGCCGCGGCCCGCGCGATGGAGCAGGATGACCCCGACGCGTGGCAGAAACCCTATGCAGGTCTGGCCGAGCTGGGCGTGTTCGGTGTGGCGGTAGCGGAGTCGATGTCCGGCGCAGGCGCCAGCGCCGCCGACCTGTGCGCGATGCTTGACGAAGCCGCCTACGCTCTTGTCCCCGGTCCGGTCGCCACCACAGCCGGGGCCACGCGGATTCTGGACGACCGCCACGAACGCGAACTGGGCGAACTGATGTCGGGCCAGCGCACCGCCGGCATCGCGGTCGAGGGTGACGTCAGCTATGAATCCGGCCGCGCCGGCGGGACGCTGCCCCTGGTGTTGGGCGCCAAACCCGGCGGGTATGTGATCGCCCGTGCCGAAGGGCAATGGCTGCTGATCGACACCAGCGCCGACGGTGCGGAGGTCGAGGCCCTGTCACCCACCGACTTCACCCGTCCGCTGGCCAAGGTCATGCTGGATTCGGCACCGGCGACGGTACTGGGCGCGTCCGCCGAACGCGTGGAAAACCTGACAGCGACGGTGCTCGCCGCGGAGGCCGCGGGATTGGCTCGGTGGTTGCTCGAAACGGCCACTGAGTATGCGAAGGTGCGCGAACAGTTCGGCAAACCAATCGGAAGCTTCCAAGCCATCAAGCACATGTGCGCCGAGATGCTGCTGCGGTCCGAGCAGGCCTCGGTCGCCGCTGCCGATGCCGCACTTGCGGCTGCGCCGGATGCCGACGAGCGTCAGTTCTCGATCGCCGCCGCTGTCGCCGCTGCGGCGGGCATTGCAGCGGCGATAGCCAACGCCAAGGACTGCATACAGGTTCTCGGCGGCATCGGCATCACCTGGGAACACGACGCGCACCTCTATCTGCGCCGGGCATACGGCATTTCGCAGTTTCTCGGGGGGCGGTCGCGGTGGCTGCGCCGGGTGGCTGCATTGACCCGCGACGGGGTGCGCCGCGAACTGCACGTCGACCTGGCATCCGTGGAGCACCTCCGGCCGGAGATCTCTGAGGCGGCCGCGGCGGTCGCCTCGGCGCCGCCTGACAAGCGTCAGGTGGCGCTCGCGGAGACGGGCCTGCTTGCGCCACACTGGCCGCGGCCGTACGGGCGAGACGCCTCCCCTGCCGAACAGTTGCTGATCGATCGCGAGCTGGCGGTTGCCGGCGTTGACCGACCCGACCTGGTGATCGGCTGGTGGGCGGTTCCGACGATTCTGGAGCACGGCAGCCAGCAGCAGATCGAGCAGTTCGTCCCCTCGACGCTGCGTGGCGATTTCATCTGGTGCCAGCTGTTCAGCGAGCCCGGCGCCGGCTCGGACCTCGCGTCCTTGCGAACCAAAGCTATTCGGGCAGAGGGGGGTTGGCGCCTCACCGGCCAGAAGGTATGGACATCGGCGGCGCATAGGGCGAAGTGGGGCGTGTGTCTTGCGCGCACCGATCCGGATGCGCCGAAGCACAAGGGGATTACCTACTTCCTCATCGACATGAAATCGCCCGGCATCACGATCCGACCGCTGCGCGAGATCACTGGCGACAATCTGTTCAACGAAGTGTTCTTCGACGACGTGTTCGTGCCCGACGAGATGGTCGTCGGGCAGGTCAACGAGGGCTGGCGGCTGGCGCGCACCACGCTGGCCAACGAGCGCGTCGCGATGGCCCATGGCACGGCGCTGGGCAACCCGATGGAGGAACTGCTGGCGGCGGTCGCCAAAGGCGAACTCGAAGCCACCGACCAGGATCGGCTGGGCGAGCTGATCGTGACTGCGCAGGTCGGTTCCCTGCTCGACCAGCGCATCGCTGCGCTGGCCGTCGGCGGAGCCGACCCGGGCCCACAGGCCAGCGCGCGCAAGCTGATTGGCGTCCGGTACCGGCAGACGCTCGCCGAGTTCAGGATGGATGTCTCCGAGGGCGCGGGCATGGTCGCGGACAAGATGGTTTACGACTTCCTGAATACGCGCTGCCTGACCATCGCCGGCGGCACCGAGCAGATTCTGCTGACAATGGCCGGTGAGCGGCTACTGGGTCTGCCGCGGTAATCGACGTTGGGCGTCGGCCGAACTCAGCTGAACTTGGTCTGCGCGCAGGTGCTCGGCGAAGTGATGTTCACCCCGGAGTACACCACTTGAATCTCCGCGCAGACGATGTAGTCGGCGGTGAGCAGGGGCTGGCCGGTCTGCCAGTCCGTGGGCTGGGACTGACCATGGATCTGATAGCGCTCAGGCCCGCCGCCGCCGAAGTAGATGGTCGTGATCTCGCGCTTGCCCAACTCCTTGTACTGACGGGTGTTGTCGGCGACGACTTGCGTCTCGAGGTTGTTCACCCGGCTCGACGAGCGCAGTGTGGTCGTCTGGCGGGCCCACAGATCGCCCGGGAAGCCCACCACGTCAGCGCCGTCGCGCCGGTCGGCGGCGACGGTGAAATAACACTGCTTGTCCGCCAGCGGGCAGTTAGCCGTCACGTGCAACTGCAGGTTCGTGCCGTCGGGCAACGGAAACGAGGTGTCGCGATTGTCGGAAGCGGCCGACGAGGTCGCGGCCGCGCACAGCGCTATGCCGAACATCCCGGACGACAGGACTGCTGCTAACCGCTTCATGGTGTCCCTCCCGGGCGAATGCTATCCGCGCGGCTATTCGTCGTAGGTGACTTCCACTGAATCCGACAGCGGCCTGGCCTGGCAACCGAGGATCAGCCCTTCATCGAGATCGGATTGTTCGAGCACGTCGTTGACTTCCATCTCGACGTCACCGCTGAGCTTCAGCACGGCGCAGGCTCCGCAGTGGCCCTCGCGGCAGGAGAACGGCGCGTCGAGGCCCTTGTCCAACAGCACGTCGAGCAACTTGGCGTTGCGCGGCCAGCTCACGTCGTGGCGTTCGCCGTCGAGCGTGACGATCGCGGCAGCCGGGGGTTCGTCGTCGTCTTCGATGACAACCGCAGCGAACGGGTCGGAGTCCAGTGACCGGAACACCTCGATGTGCAGGCGTTCGGCGGGCACACCCATCGAGCCGAGCGCTGACTCTGCGGCGGCCATGAAAGGGCCTGGCCCGCAGATGTACGCGTCGTGCGACGAGTAGGGCGCCATCAGAGCGGCCAGCGCGGTGTCTGTGGGCAGGCCCTGGACGGATTCAAGCCAGTGCACGACCGTTAGCCGCTCCGGGTACTTGCCGGCAAGCTCTCGCAGGGCACCGCCGAAGATCACGGACCGCTCGTCGCGGTTCGCGTAGACCAGGACGACCTTGCCGCTGGCCTCGGTCAGCGCGGACTTGCAGATGGCCATCATGGGGGTGATGCCGCTGCCGGCGGCAACCAGCAGGAAGTCGGCATCGAGAGTCTTCGGTACGAACGTGCCTGAGGGCGCGAGCACGTGCACCTTCATGCCCGGATGGGCATGCTCGCACAACCAGTTGGACGCGTAGCCGCCCTCGGTACGTTTGACGGTGACCGCCATGGCGTCGTCAGTGAAGGGCGAAGTGCACAGGGAATAGCACCGGGCAACCGAGCCGGTGCGCTCGCTCGGGATGCGCAATGTCAGGAACTGGCCGGGCGCATATTTCAACCGCTGCGGCGGGATGCTCGCGCCGTCGGGCACCTTGAACACCAGTGATCGCGCGTCGTCGGTCTCGACGACGACGTCGGCCACCTGGAGCTCCAGCACATGGCTGCCCAGCGGCTCCTCAGTCACGACTCTCCTTCCCGCGATAACTAGAACATGTTACAGAAATCATGTTCCGCAGGTCTACCTGCTGCAGGAATACGGCACTCGACTAAAATGGTAACGTGTTCTAATCTTGCGTCTAAGCCCGCATTCTGGAGGAAAACCAGTGACGTCCATTCAACAGCGCGACGCCAAATCGGTCCTAACCGACATCAACGACCTGTTGCCGAAGCTGCGACAGCGCGCACAGGAGACCGAGGATCTGCGCAGGCTGCCCGACGCCACGGTCAGCGAGCTGGAGGAGATCGGCTTCTTCCGGTTGCTGCAGCCCGAACAGTGGGGCGGCATGCAGTGCGACCCGGCGGTGTTCTACGAGGCGGTCCGCCGGCTTGCCAGCGCGTGCGGATCCACTGGTTGGGTCAGTTCGATCATCGGCGTGCACAACTGGCACATCGCGCTGTTCGACCAGCGGGCCCAGGAGGAGGTCTGGGGCGAGGACAGCAACGTCCGCATCTCGTCGTCGTACGCCCCCATGGGAGCCGGCACCGTCGTCGACGGTGGCTACATCGTCAACGGGTCGTGGAACTGGTCCTCCGGGTGTGACCATGCCAACTGGACCTTCGTCGGCGGCCCGGTGATCAAAGACGGCAAGCCGGTCGACTTCGGCAGCTTCCTGATTCCGCGGACCGAGTACGACATCGACGACGTGTGGCACGTCGTCGGCCTGAAGGGCACCGGGTCGAACACGCTGGTGGTCAAAGATGTGTTCGTGCCCCGGCACCGCTTCCTGTCCTACAAGGCGATGAACGACCGGACGGCGGGCGGGCTGCAGAACAACACCGCGCCGGTGTACAAGATGCCTTGGGGCACCATGCATCCCACGACCATTTCGGCCCCGATCATGGGCATGGCGTACGGCGCCTACGACGCCCACGTCGAGCACCAGGGCAAGCGGGTGCGCGCCGCGTTCGCAGGCGAGAAGTCCAAGGACGACCCGTTCGCCAAGATCCGCATCGCCGAAGCGGCCAGTGACATCGACGCCGGGTGGCGTCAGCTGATCGGCAACGTGCGCGACGAGTACGAACTGCTGAAGGCGGACAAGGAGATTCCGTTCGAACTCCGGACCCGCGCCCGCCGCGACCAGGTCCGCGCCAC
>JAVHWG010000454.1:0-7382 GCA_032159965.1 Mycobacterium sp. | reverse complement strand
TGCTCAAGCCGAGCAATGGAACCTGCCGATCATTCTCATCGTCCTGCTGGCGGTGTTCGGTTCCCTGGCCGCCGCGGCGGTGCCACTGATCCTCGGCGTGCTCACCGTCGCCGTATCCATGGGCCTGGTGTACCTGTTGTCCACGGTCACCACGATGTCGGTATTCGTCGCACCGACCGTCTCGATGTTCGGGATCGCGCTGGCGGTGGACTATTCGCTGTTCATCTTGATGCGCTATCGCGAGGAGCTGCGCGCAGGCCGGGATGCCAAGCAGGCCACCGACGCGGCGATGGCCACCTCCGGGCTCGCAGTGGTCCTGTCGGGCATGACAGTGATCGCATCGCTGTGCGGCATCTATCTGATCGGCACTCCGGCGCTGCGCTCCATGGCCACCGGCGCGGTGGCCACTGTCGCGATCGCAGTGCTGACGTCGACGACGTTGACACCGGCGATACTCGCAACATTCGGCCGCTCAGCCGCCAAGCGGTCACGGCTGTTGCACTGGTCCCGCGGCCCCGAATCCACGGAGTCGCCGTTCTGGACACGGTGGATCGAGAAGGTGATGCACCGGCCGTGGGCCTCGGCCCTGGGAGCGTCGGCACTGCTGCTCGCGCTGGCCGCGCCCGCGTTGTCGATGCATCTGGCCAACAGCATGCAGCGCCAGTTCCCGCCCAGCCATGAGATCCGAGGTGGCGTCGGCGCCGCTGCGCAGGCGCTGGGCCCCGGTGCGCTCGGCCCGATCCGCGTGCTGGTGTCATTCAACGACGGCGACACCTCCAGCCCGGCCCATCAGCAGGCGATCGACGCGGTGGCCACGCGAATGAAAGAAGCACCGAACATCGTGACGGTGCAGCCGCCCGTCCTCGCCGACGACAAAGGCAGCGCGCTGCTCTCGGCGGTGATGTCCCTGGATCCCGAGGACCTGTCGGCTCGCGAGACGATCGACTGGATGCGTGAACGGCTGCCCGCGGTCCCGGGCGCGGACGGCGCCCGGATCGACGTGGGTGGACCGACCGCACTGATCAAGGACTTCGACGACCGGGTCGAACAGACCCAGCCGTGGGTGTTTCTCTTCGTCTCGGTGATCGCGTTCGTGATGCTGCTGATCTCCATCCGGTCGGTGTTCCTGGCGTTGAAGGGCGTGCTGATGACCGTGCTGTCCGTCGCGGCGGCGTACGGCAGCATCGTCGCGGTATTCCAGTGGGGCTGGCTGACCGAACTGGGTTTCCAGAAACTCTCGTCGCTGGACAGCTCGGTGCCTCCGCTGGTGCTCGCGATCACGTTCGGGCTGTCGATGGACTACGAGATCTTCTTGCTGACACGCATCAGAGAGCGGTTCCTGCAGACCAACAACACCCGCGACGCGGTGTCGTGGGGCGTCAGCACGAGCGCCAGAACGATCACCAGCGCGGCGCTGATCATGATCGCCGTTTACGTCGGGTTCGCGTTCGCCGGTATGCCGCTGGTCGCGGAGATCGGGGTCGCGTGCGCGGTCGCCATCGCGGTTGACGCGACGGTGGTTCGACTCGTGCTGGTGCCTGCCCTGATGGCGATGTTCGCGCAGTGGAACTGGTGGCTGCCAGGCTGGCTGGACCGGATACTGCCGTCGGTCGACTTCGAGCGGCCGCTGCCCAAGGTCGACATCGGCGACGTGGTCCTCATCCCCGACGACATCTCGGCGCTGGTGGCACCCAACGCAGACGTCCGGATGGTGGTCAAGTCCGCGGCGAAGCTCAAGGATCTTGCTCCCGATACCATCTGCGTCGCCGATCCGCTGGCATTCACCGGTTGCGCCCGCAGAGGCGACGAGCTGCTCACGAACGGGCGGCAGACGAGCAATGGTCATGCCAACGGCGCGGCTTTGGCCGCCCAACGCCCCAGCGCGCGCCGCTACAGCCGGAAGACGATGCCGTGGGCCGGGCGGGGCGTGCATCCGGTCACGATGTGGCGAGGCAGGTTGTCGGTGGCCCTCGACGCACTCGAAATGGGCGCGCACGGTGACAAATCGCCCGTCGAGCGGCGAAGTCCCGTTGAGACCACAAACGTCCAGCTGCCCACCGGAGATCGTCTGCAGATTCCGACCGGCGCGGAGACGCTGCGGATGAAGAGCTACTTGCTGATGTGCCGCAACAGCAGCCGCGACTACGCCGAATTCGCCGAACTGGCTGCGACGATGGACGCCCAAACCGTCGCGTCCGTCCTGGCCGGGATGGACAAGTACTACTGTGGGCGGCAACCCAGAAAGCAGTGGGTGGCCACTCAACTCGTCCGCAGACTTGCCGAGCCGAGGCCCGCGGACGACGAAGTGGATCCGGACGTCGACTGGAAGCAGGTCAAGGATCGGTGCCTGGCCGTAGCCGTCGCGATGCTGGAGGAGGCGAGGTGACGTTGGCCGGCAAAGTCAGAATGGACGCAGAGGACGACGCCGCGCCCACGGTGCGACTAGCGGCGTCGGATCCCTCCCCGCTAGCCGCCTACGAGAGCAAGCCCGTCGAGTTCTGGCCCACCGCCGCGATCCGACTGGCAATACAGGGTGGCGAGCTGACGGTTTGGCAGCGAATCGTGGTGGCCATCAAACGCGATCCCTACGGCCGCACGGCACGGCAGGTCGAAGAGGTGCTGGAGACCGGACCTTCGTACGGCATCTCCAAGGCCCTCGCCGAGATTCTCACACGCGGCAGAGAAACCCTGCAGGCTGAGGAGCGTGCCGAGGTCGCCAAACAGATCAAGGTGCTCATCGAACGTTCGGGCCTCAGCGTCCGTGAGTTCGCATCCCGCACCGGGGTGTCGGCCGAAGACCTGGCCACCTACATCGAGGGCAGTGTCAGCCCATCGGCCGCACTGATGGTCCGCATGCGCCGGTTGTCCGACCGGTTCGCGAAGATGAGGACCCAGCGCCCGCCGCACAAATGACAGACCCGACCTACGTCCTGATTCCCGGCGCCGGCGGTGACGCCTTGTACTGGCAATGGGTGACACCGATCCTGACGGCGGCGGGTGCCGACGCTGTGGCCGTCGGCCTTCCCGCCGACGACGATTCTGCCGACCTGGACGCGTACGCCGACCGCGTGTGCGGCGCCGTGTCCGACGTGTCCGGCCCGCTGATCGTGGTGGCCCAGTCGATGGGCGGCTTCACGGCGCCGTTGGTCGCACAGCGCACGCCAACGGCGTTGATCGTTCTCGTCAACGCGATGGTGCCCGTCCCTGGGGAATCCGGTGGGCAGTGGTGGGCCAACACCGGACAGAAGCAGGCCGCCGCCGAGTACCGGCAGCGAATAGGGTTGGACCGCAAGGACTTCGACATGGTCGAAGACTTCTTTCACGACGTCCCCGATGACGTCAAAGGTGCGGTACTGAGCGCGCCCGAACCGCGTCAGTCCGACACGCCGTTCGAACAGCCATGGCCACTGGCGCACTGGCCGGACGTCCCGACCAAGTTTCTGCAGGGCGCCGACGACCGGCTTTTCCCGCTGGATTTTCAGCGTCGCGTGGTCCACGATCGCCTGGGGATCGACATCGACGTGATGCCCGGTGGACACCTGCTCGCGTTCAGCCGGCCGCGGGAGCTCGCGCAGAAACTCGAGGACTACCGCGCCGAGGCCGGTCTCTAGCCGCCCTACCATTGCGGTGTGTGGACCGAACCCGACGACGACGCAATGCATGACCTGCTGCGAGAAACCCGCACCATCGCCGTGCTGGGCGCCTCGGCGAACCCGCAGCGGCCCAGCAACGGTGTCTACCGATATCTCAAAGCGACCGGCGACTACGAGCTCTATCCGGTCAACCCCACGATTGATGCGCTCGACGGCCAGCAGGCGTTCCCGAGTTTGTCGGCCCTGCCCGTCGTGCCCGACATGGTGGACGTCTTCCGCCGGAGCGACCAGCTGCGCTCAGCGCTCGAGGATGCGATTGCAGTCGGCGCGAAAAGCATCTGGTTGCAGCAGGACTTGTGGGACGAGCAATTGGCCAACGACGCGGAAGCAGCCGGCCTTCAGGTGGTGATGGACCGCTGCCTGAAGGTGGAACACGCCCGGCTCATTGGGCCGCGGCGGCCGAGGGGCTGAGCGGGACCAGGTCGACGACGCGCCACTCACCGTCTTTCTTGGAAAGCGCCACCTGGACACCGATCGTCACCTGTTGCTGCGGCTTGCCCGGTTGCTGACGCGTCGCACGCATCACGACGGCCACAATCGCGGTGTCTGCGGACATCGGCGGGTTGACGCCCGCCGAGATCGTCTGGGCTGCTACCGAAATGTTCTGTGCGGCCTGCTTTTTCGCCTCGGGCTCGTAGAGAGCCTTGTACTTCTGCGCGTCTTCGGGCGCCATCATCCCCGCGGCACGGTCGATGGATCCGATCGGGTCGGCCGGCGAGTAGGACATCGTCGACTCGGCGAATTTGACCGCGGTGTTCACTACATTGTCCATGTCGCTGTTCAGTTCGCGATCCGGCAGGGTCCACTGCACGTACCCGACGAGCACCGCGGCCACCGTCACCGCTGTGGTGAGAGCGACGACCGCGAGCCTCAGCCCGGGCCCGTCGTCGTCGGTGCCCACCGTCACCCGGTCGCGGCGGAACAACACGAAGTTGACCACCATGCCCTCGACGATCAGCGTGCAGAACACGGCGGACACCGCCACCCACCAGACGCGCCACTCCAGCACGTACCCGATCGTCAACAGCGCTGCTACGCCCACCAGTGGCGCGGCGATGTCGAACGCGAAGACCCGCCATGCGTTCCTCACCGCAAGATCTCCAGATCGGACACCAGCAGCTGACCGCCGATGTCGGAGACTCCGATTCTGAGGTTGAGCGAAGACTGGGGCAGCGGGCCGCCCTTGGTCTCGGCCACCTTCGTCGCGATGATCAGGACGTTGTCGGTGCGGGACGCCAGTCCACCCAGGCTGGGATCCGGCGACGGGCTACCGGGCTTTCGGTCCAAGTCGCGGTGCACTGACTCCAGGGCGACCGCGTCGATCCGCCCGGTGGTCTTCAACTGCACGTTCTTGATGATCGCGGTCAACGGAGCGAGCCTCGAATCCAGATCCGCGTTGAGCTGTCCCACCGATTCGTCGTGCAGCTTCTGCACACTGGTGTCGATGTTGTCCTTGTTCATGTTGATTAGTACGCCGGCCCAGTTCACCGCCGTCTGCACCGCGCGGGTCTTGTATTCGAGCTCTGCCTGCTGATCGCGATGCGCAGACCAGACGAACGACATCAGCACGATCGCGGCGACGCAAATCAACCCCAGCGCGGCCGAGGCGACGCCGAAGCCGGAGACGAGCCGGTGACCGACCTGCCCGGCCGGCTCGTCGTCCACCTCATCGTGAGTGTCCCCATCACGAGTAACCCCGTCTGACACGTTGGTGAGGGTACCGGCACGGACTGGGTGCCCGGCGTTTCCCGTCGATCTGGCGGCCGACGTCGGCCCGTGAAGGTGCGGCACGGCGTCTGGAAGGATTGGGCGGTGACGATCAACTCCGGTATCGACCTTTCGTTCGTGGATTCGGCGACGCGCGCGCAGGACGACCTGTTCGGTCACGTCAACGGGCGCTGGCTTGCCGAGTACCGAATGCCCGCCGACCGCGCCACCGATGGTGCCTTCCGCACCCTGTTCGATCGTGCCGAGGAACAGGTCCGCGACCTGATCACAGAGGCGGCCAAGTCAGATCCCGGTGAAGACACTGACGAGCAACGCATCGGCGACCTGTATGCGAGCTTCCTCGACGAGGCCGCGGTCCAGAGCGTTGCTCTGGCACCGTTGCAAGACGAGCTGGCGACCATCAAGGCCGCCACCGACCCCGCAGACCTCGCCGCCGTGGCGGGCGCCCTGGAACGCACCGGCGTCGGCGGAGGTGCTGCCATCTACGTCGACACCGACTCGAAGAATTCGAGCCGTTACCTTCTCCACCTCAGCCAGTCCGGCATCGGGCTGCCCGACGAGTCGTACTACCGCAGCGAGCAGTACGCCGAGATACGGGCCGCGTACACACGCCACATCGCGACGATGTTCGCTCTCGTCTTCGGAGGGGCTGCTGACGACCATGCCGACGCCGCGACGCGCATCGTGGCATTGGAGTCAAAGCTCGCCGCCGCCCATTGGGACGTGGTCAAGCGCAGAGATGCGGACCTGACATACAACTTACGCACATTCGCCGACCTGTCAGATGAAGCGCCCGGGTTTGACTGGTCGGGTTGGATTCACGCGTTGGGCAGTTCTCCGGATGCGGCCGCTGAACTCGTTGTGCGACAACCTGATTACCTGACTTCTTTCGCGGCGCTTTGGTCCAGTGCAGACATCGGGGATTGGAAGCTGTGGCTGAGTTGGCGGCTGATCACCGCCCGCGCGGCAATCCTCACCGACGACCTCGTCGCCGAGAACTTCGCATTCTACGGACGCACACTGAGCGGCACCGAGGAGATCCGCGACCGCTGGAAACGTGGTGTCTCGCTTGTAGAAAGCCTGCTGGGGGACGCTGTCGGCAAGCAATACGTTGAGCGGCATTTTCCGCCAGAGGCCA
Organism: Mycobacterium sp.; assembly: GCA_032159965.1. Taxonomy (GTDB): domain Bacteria; phylum Actinomycetota; class Actinomycetes; order Mycobacteriales; family Mycobacteriaceae; genus Mycobacterium. The sequence goes on along the minus strand of JAVHWG010000454.1, from coordinate 863 downwards.
AGGCGCGCATGGATATCCTGGTGCAGAACCTGCAACAGGCCTATCAGATCAGCATTGAATCGCTGGACTGGATGACACCGCAAACCAGACAGCGCGCGCTGGCGAAGCTGGCCAAATTCACTCCGAAGATCGGCTATCCGTCGAAGTGGAAGGACTATTCGCAGCTTCATATCGACCGCGGCGACCTCTACGGCAATGTGCTGCGCGGCGCCGTCGTCAGCCACGACCGCGAATTGGCGAAGCTTGGCACACCCGTCGACCGCGACGAGTGGTTCATGACCCCACAGACCGTCAACGCGTACTACAACCCAGGAATGAACGAAATCGTCTTTCCCGCAGCCATTTTACAGCCGCCGTTCTTCGACGCGGACGCTGACGACGCGGCGAACTATGGCGGCATCGGAGCAGTGATCGGCCACGAAATCGGGCACGGGTTCGACGATCAGGGCGCCAAATACGACGGCGACGGGAATCTGGTCGATTGGTGGACCGACGAGGACCGAGCCGAATTCGGGCTGCGCACAAAAACCTTGATCGAACAGTACGACGGGTACACGCCACGAAACCTGGACAACGGTCACCACGTGAACGGGGCGTTCACCGTCGGAGAGAACATCGGCGACCTGGGCGGGCTGTCGATCGCCCTGCTGGCTTACCAGCTGTCGCTCAACGGTGCGGACGCACCCGTCGTGGACGGGCTGAGCGGGCTGCAGAGGGTGTTCTTCGGCTGGGCGCAGGTGTGGCGCACCAAGTCACGAGACGCTGACGCGATACGCCGGCTGGCCGTGGACCCGCACTCGCCGCCGGAATTCCGTTGCAACGGCGTCGTCCGCAACATGGACGCCTTCTACGACGCGTTCGAC
>JAVHWG010000423.1:0-2999 GCA_032159965.1 Mycobacterium sp. | reverse complement strand
GACGACCGCGCAGCCCTCGTCGATGGGGTCCGGCACCGGCGGTCTCTACGGAGCGCCGGGGATGCTGGGGCAGCACCAGGGCAAGGAGAGGATTACCGCGACCAGCTGGTCGTGATCGCTGCCGGTTATCCGAAGGAAATGCGCCGGTTCATGAAGGCCAATCCCGGGTTGGCGTCACGCTTCCACATGACGCTGACATTCAGCAGTTACACGGCCGCCGAGATCGTCGAGATCGGGCGGCACATCGCCGAGAAAGAGAAAATCGCCATCGCCGAGGACGCCTGGCCGCTGCTGGAAGCAGAGGCTGCGCGGCTGCGGAACACACCGATCGAACAGGGCACCGCGCTCGACACTGCCGGCAACGGACGGTTCGCGCGCAAGGTCGTGATTCATTGCAAGCACGAACGGGCGCGCCGGCTGTCCACCACTCCCCCGCACCTTCTGGCCCAAGCGTCCGACATCGACCTGATCGTCAATGACGACGACATGCGCCGGGCGATCGCCGCCGCGCTTAGCGGTCAGTAGCGGCGTTGGCTATCGGGCGTCATCACCGTCGTCCTCGTCCAGCAGCCGTTCGGGGTGGTGAAAGTCGTTCCTGCGAGGTTGTCCTCGGTCGAGGTGCGGCGGCGGGATCCACTCGGTTTCGCCTTTCTCGTTTTTGCGCGTGGTCCAGCCGCCGTCCTTCACCAGGCGATTATCTGGTCCACAGGCAAGAGTCAGGTCGTCAATGTTGGTCTGGCCCCCCTTGGCCCAGTCCGCCGTGGCGTGGTGCACCTCGCACCAGTAGGCGGGAACGTCGCAGCCCGGATGGGAACAGCCGCGCTCCGTCGCGTACAGGACCAGCCGTTGCTCCTTGGTGGCGAGCCGGCGGTCGCGACCTTTGAACAATTCACACCGTTTGGCCTTATCGAACACAAGAAGGTAGTTAGACGAGTGCGCAGCCAATCGGATCGCGTCCGACATCGGCAGCAGCGTGCCTCCAGCGGTGTGCGCCACACCCGTATTGGCCTGGAGGTCTTCCAACTTGGCGGTGACGATCATGGTCACCGGCAACCCGTGATGACTCCCCAACTCACCCGACATGAGCGTGGAACGCACCATCACGTTGATCGCGTCGTGGATCCGCATCGCTGCAGTGCGGTCGTCACCCTTGATCGCCTCCTCGGAGGGACTGCCGGTGACGGCAGGCATCTGATCTGCCGGATTGCACATCCCCGGGGCACCCCACTTGGCAATGACCGCGTCAAGTCCGACCCGGAGTTCCGCTGAGACGTACCCGCTGATGCGGCTCGTTCCGTCCGCGCCCTGCGGTCCGAGGGTCACTCCGCGCCGACGGGCGCGATCGGCGTCGGTGAAGTTACCGTCGGGATTCAGGCACAGATCGAGTCGGTCGGCGAGTTTGCGGAGCTGATCCGGCCGGAATTTGGCGGCGAGCTTGGCCAACCGTCGTTCTGCGCTTGCTTGCGCGCAAGCGTCGACGCAGGCTGGCAGGCGCTCGAAGAACCCGCGGATCACCTTGACGTGCTCGGCACCAACGAGTCCTCGGCGCTGCCCGGCGGCCGTGTACTCCAAATGGGCCGGCAGCGGTTCCCCTGTCAACGTGCGACGCCCGCCCAGATCGGCGGCTTCTGCGATACGCCGCGCAGCTTCGCCGCGAGTGATTCGCAACCGATTCGCGATGCTCTTCGACAGAGAGCCACCCAACTCCTCCGCCGTCGCATGCGCCTCCAACTGATTGATCAGTTCGTGCTCGAGTGCCGGCAGCATTCGACGCAGAGTCTCAATGCGCTCCAACTGCTTGTAGCGCTGCGCCGTCGACCACCGATCAGTCGACTCATCGGCATGCTCGGAGAGCGCCTCGAACGCTTCTCGCACCGCGGTGAATGCGATCGAACTCATGTTCGAAATATATCGCTGATCGCCCACGCCCCTGTGACACGACTGGACGCCGGGGCGCCACCACCTGGTAATACGTGGCGAGTTGTCCACACATCGACTTTCATCCACAGCCGCAGGCGGCCCCGTCGGGCCACGCCACCGAGCTGTCGGCACCGATTCATACTGTCCGGGACATGAACAACTGGATTGCAACAGTCAGTCGCGACCACGTCCTCCGTGGCGTACGCGGGCGCTTCACTCAGGCGAATCACGGCAAGCCGCACATGCTGCGCCGAATGGCCAAGGGCGACTGGATCGTCTTCTACTCACCCAAGACCGCGCTCGACGGAGGGGAACCGCTGCAGGCTTTCACCGCCATCGGACAAGTCGTGGACGACGAGCCGTACCAATCCGAAATGGCACCCGACTTCGAGCCATGGCGCCGCAACGTCGACTTCTTGTCCTGCAAGGAGGTTCCCATCCGTCCGCTCCTCGACGATCTCCACTTCGTCGAAGACAAGAAACGGTGGGGGTACAAGTTCCGGTTCGGGGTGTTCAGGATCGACGACCATGACCTCGACCTGATCCGCCGGACCATGACGGGGTGACGCGGGTAGCGTCCGCGCCGTGAGCAACCTCGAGAGCGCGCCCGCAGAAGAATCGTGCGGGGCATCAGGCGCGCCCGGGCTCGAGGTGCTGCGCGCCAGGGATGTCCCGCTGGGCGGACCCCGGGCGATGCGCGTGCGCAGAACATTGCCGCAACGTCAGCGCTCGCTGATCGGCGCGTGGTGCTTCGCCGACCACTACGGCCCCCACGACGTGGCGCTATCTCCGGGGATGGTCGTTCCACCGCACCCGCACACTGGATTGCAAACGGTCAGTTGGCTTTTCAGCGGTGTGATCGAGCACCGCGACAGCGGTGGGGTGCACGCGTACGTGCGGCCCGGTGAGCTCAACCTCATGACCGCCGGCGCCGGGATTTGTCACTCGGAGGTGTCGACGGAGGCCACCCGCCTGCTGCACGGCGTCCAGCTGTGGGTCGCATTGCCGGAACCGGATCGTGAGACCGCGCGCGGCTTCGATCACTACGTGCCCGAGGCAATCCCGGTCGACGGCGGTAC
>JAVHWG010000422.1:0-12966 GCA_032159965.1 Mycobacterium sp. | reverse complement strand
ACCGATAACGCCTGCCGCGCAAGGGCGATCGGGTGCTGGGCCTGCAGCGGCACCACGGCCGTACCGAGTTCAATGCGAGAGGTGTGCGCGGCCATCAGCGCCACCATGGTCAGCGCGTCGAAATCGTCGGGAACCTGCGGCATCCAAGCGGTGTCCATGCCGGCCGACTCCGCCCATTCGATGTCGGACACCAGCTTCGACACCTTGCGCGCCATGTCGCCGCGCTCCGCCCCGATCATCACGCCCAGTCTCATTGCCCGGCCCCCCCGTTCACCGCACACGTCACCGAGCGTGCGGCCACTGCGAAGGTCAGGCCTGAAAATCGCATTGGGCGCACGCTCGGGGGACGCCGACGGTCAAGGCTTGTCACTCCGCCACCTTCTGCTGGGTAAGCGAACGCACGTCCGTTACAAGCGTTTCCAGCGACGTTCCAGTCGGGAAGACGGCGGCAGCCCCGGCGGCCAGCAGTTTCGGCACATCGCCCTGCGGGATCGTGCCACCCACCACCACTGCGATGTCCCCCGCGTCGGCCGCTCGCAGTGCCTCAATCACGCGGGTGGTCAACGCCACATGCGCGCCCGACAAAATGGACAACCCCACCAGCGCGACGTCCTCCTGCAACGCGATCGAGACGATGTCCTCGATGCGCTGACGAATGCCCGTGTAGATCACCTCGAAGCCCGCGTCGCGAAGCGTGCGGGCGACGATCTTCGCGCCACGGTCGTGCCCGTCGAGCCCGGGCTTGGCCACCAGAACCCTGGCGCTCATCAGAAGACCACCGGCTGCTGGAATTCGCCCCACACGGCTTTGAGTGCCGAAACCATCTCTCCGACAGTGCAGTATGCGTTCGCGCAGTCGATCAGCTGGTGCATCAGGTTGTCGTCGCCTTCCGCGGCGCGCGACAACTGTCCGAGAGCCTCGGCGACGGCCGCCGCATCCCGCTCGGCCTTCACCTTGCTCAATCGCTTGAGCTGCGTGTCGCGTCCCTCGGCGTCGAGTTCGTACATCGTCACATCGGGTAAAGGCTCGTCGGAGACGAACTTGTTGACGCCGACGACCGGACGCACACCCGACTCGACATCGTGGTGTATGCGGAACGCCTCGTCGGCGATAAGCCCTTGCAGGTAACCGTCTTCGATGGCTCTGACCATGCCGCCGTGGCCCTCCAGATCATGCATGATCTCAATGATCTTCTGCTCCGTGGCGTCGGTGAGCGCCTCGATGAAGTACGAGCCGCCCAGCGGATCGGCGACCTGGGTGACGCCGGTCTCGTAGGCGAGGATCTGCTGGGTGCGCAGCGCCAGCGTCGCCGACTCCTCACTGGGCAAAGCGAACGGCTCGTCCCACGCAGCGGTGAACATCGACTGCACACCGCCCAGCACCGAGGCCATCGCCTCGTAGGCGATGCGCACCACGTTGTTCTGTGCCTGTGGTGCATACAGTGACGCGCCGCCGGAGACGCAGCCGAACCGGAACATCGACGCCTTGTCGGACGTCGACCCGTACCGCTCGCGGACGAGGGTGGCCCAGCGCCGCCGTCCCGCGCGATACTTGGCGATCTCTTCGAAGAAGTCGCCGTGGGTGTAGAAGAAGAACGAGATCTGCGGAGCGAATTCGTCGATCGTCATCCGGCCGCGTTCGACCACGGTGTCGCAGTAAGTGACACCGTCGGCCAGGGTGAACGCCATCTCCTGGATGGCGTTGGCGCCTGCGTCGCGGAAGTGCGCGCCGGCCACGGAGATCGCGTTGAACTTGGGCACCTCACCGGCGCAGAACTCGATGGTGTCGGCGATCAGACGCAGCGACGGCTCAGGAGGCCAGATCCACGTCCCGCGAGACGCGTACTCCTTGAGGATGTCGTTCTGGATCGTCCCGGTGAGCTTGGCGCGGGGGACGCCCTTCTTCTCCGCGGCCGCTACATAGAAGGCCAGCAGGATTGCCGCAGTGCCGTTGATGGTGAAGCTTGTGCTGATCTTGTCCAGCGGGATGCCGTCGAACAGGATCTCCGCGTCGGCGAGGGTGTCCACCGCGACTCCGACGCGGCCGACCTCTTCGGCGACCTCGGCATCGTCGGAGTCGTAGCCACACTGCGTCGGCAGATCCAGCGCCACCGACAAGCCGGTGCCGCCCTCACCGAGCAGGTACCGGTACCGCCGATTCGACTCTTCAGCCGTACCGAAACCCGAATACTGGCGAAACGTCCACAACCGCCCGCGGTACCCGGTGGCGAAGTTGCCGCGAGTAAACGGGTACTCGCCGGGCGCGGGCGGCTCCGCGCGCAGGTCAGCCGGTCCGTACACCGGCTTGAGAGGGATGCCCGAAGAGGTTTGCACCTGGTCCTTCATCAATGGATACCGTACTTGCATAAAATGAGAATGCCAATACCATCGGGCGGTAACGAGGCGGTCGAACGGTGTTTTACACCGAGACCCAGCATCAACGACACCGAGGATGAGCATGCCCACAGACCCGACCGCGCTCGCCGGCCGCACGCTCGTGATCTCCGGTGCGAGCCGCGGGATCGGGCATGCGATCGGGCTGGGTGCCGCCCGCGTCGGCGCTAACGTCGTCCTGCTCGCGAAGACCGACCAGCCTCATCCGAAGCTTCCGGGCACTGTCCACACCGCCGCGGCTGAGATCGAGGCGGCCGGCGGCAAGGCCGCGGCGGTGGTGGGCGATGTCCGCAACGAGGACGACGTCCGGCGCGCGGTGCAGGTGGCCGTCGAGACATTCGGCGGCGTGGACATCTGCGTGAACAACGCAAGCGCCATATCGACCGATCCCACCGAGACACTCGCGGTCAAGAAGTTCGACCTGATGGCAGACATCAACATCAAGGGCACGTTCCTGCTGACCCAGGCTTGTCTGCCGCATCTGCGCGAGTCGGCGAACCCGCACGTGCTGACGATCTCACCGCCGTTGAACATGAATCCCCGCTGGCTCGGCGCGCACCCGGTGTACACGCTGTCCAAATACGGGATGTCGCTGCTGTCGCTGGGCTGGGCGGTTGAATTCGCCGATGCCGGAATCGCATTCAACTGCCTGTGGCCGCAGACTTACATCGCCACTGCCGCGGTGGCCAACTCCCCTGACGGCCAGGCGCAGCTGGCCGCGTCGCGCAGCCCGGAGATCATGGCCGACGCCTTCGTCGAAATCGTGACGCAGCCCGCCCGGCGGTCCACCGGCGAGTGTTATATCGACGAGGGCGTGCTCGTCGCGGCAGGCGGATACGACTTGTCTCGCTACGGCGGTGGGCCGCACCCGATCGTCGACCTGTTCCTCGGATGAAAGTGGACGCATGAGCGAAGAACGGACCGTCGAGCAGCGCGGCCTATGGTTCGAGGAGTTCGAGATCGGGGTGCGCTACCTGCACCGCCCCGGCCGTACGATCACCGAAGCCGACAACGTGCTGTTCACCACGATGACGATGAACACTCAGGCGCTGCATCTGGACGCCGCGTTCGCCGACGCCCTGCCACCGTTCCATCAGCGGCTGGTCAATTCGATGTTCACGCTGTCGACGCTCGTCGGGCTCTCGGTGGCTCAGCTGACGCAGGGCACGATCGTGGCCAACCTGGGCTTCAGCGAGATCGCATTTCCCAAACCCCTCTTCCACGGTGACACCCTCTACGCCGAGACTGTGGTGACCGAGAAACGTCTGTCGAAGAGCCGGGAGGGCGAGGGGATTGTGACGCTGGACCACACAGGCCGCAATCAACACGGCGATGTCGTCGCCTCGGCCACGCGCAAGACCCTGGTTCGAACGAAGCCCGCACCGCCGTCATGACCTTGCAGACCGGACCGGCATGGCTGTTCTGCCCCGCCGATCGTCCCGAACGCTTCCAGAAGGCCGCCGCCGCGGCAGACGTCGTCATTCTCGACCTCGAGGACGGGGTGGCCGCCACCGACCGGGACATGGCCCGAAAAGCGTTGGTGGACAATCCACTCGACCCGGCGACCACCGTCGTGCGCGTCAACGCGGCCGGTACCGAGGACCACGTGGCCGACCTGGACGTGCTTGCGCAGACCGCCTACACCACCGTCATGCTCCCCAAGACCGAGTCGGCGCCGCAGGTCCGCGCGCTCTTACCGCGTGAGGTGATCGTGCTGGTCGAGACCCCACTGGGCGCGGTCAACGTAGCGGAGTGCGCCCGGGAAGAGAACGCGATCGCGGTGATGTGGGGATCCGAGGATCTGTTCGCCGCGCTGGGCGGCACCGCCAACCGCAACGCGGACGGGACGCTGCGTGACGTCGCCCGGCATGTGCGCTCGGCATCGCTTCTGGCCGCCAAGGCATACTCGCGACTCGCACTGGACTCGGTGTTCCTCGACATCAACGATCTGGACGGGCTGCGCACGGAGGTCGACGACGCGGTCGCGGTCGGGTTCGACGCGAAAGTCGCGATCCATCCCAGCCAGGTTCCTGTGATCCGGGCCGGCTACACCCCGGAGCCCGCCCAGGTCGAGTGGGCGCAGCGGGTGGTGGCCGCTGCGCGGGACAACCGCGGGGTGTTCCAGTTGGACGGCATGATGGTCGACATGCCCGTGCTTCGCCGTGCCCAGCACATCGTGCGGCTCAGTTCGCAATGACGCTCCCCCAGTGGCGTCGGTTCGCCGCGGCCTCGGCCGAGCGTCATGGCGCCCCGACAGGCGGGGACTACGCGCAGGTGTGGCAGTGGTCAGTCGACGACCCGGCCCGGTTCTGGCGCGCTCTGTGGGAGTACTTCGGCTTGCACGGCGGGGACGCCTTGGGCGCAGATGAGGCCGCAGTGCTGTCCGGCCCGTCGATGCCTGGGGCGCAATGGTTTCGAGGAATCGAACTGAACTACGTCGACCGAATCCTCTCCTACGCGGACCGGGACGGTGCAGCGATCGTGGGCATCGACGAGTCCGGTGCGCGCACCGAGATCTCCTGGCGGGAACTGCCGGGACAGGTCGGCGCCGTCGCCGCCGAATTACGACGGCTCGGCGTCGGACGCGGCGATGCGGTGGTCGCCTATCTGCCTGACGTCGCCCAGGCCATGATCGCGTCCCTGGCCGTCGCTTCGCTCGGCGCGATCTGGTCGTCGTGCGGCCAGGACTATGCACCCGAAGGCGCGGCCGCGCGGGTGTCCCAGCTGAATCCGAAGGTGTTGTTCAGCGCCGACGGCTACCACCTCAACGGGCGGTTCGTCGACAAGCGGGCCCATACGGCGGAACTTCGCTCGCTGCTTCCCGGTGAACCCGACGTGATCCTCGTCGACGGCGTCCAGTATCGCGATCTCGTTTCCAGACCCTCCGACCCCGACGTGCTCGCGGTGCCGTTCGACCACCCGCTGTGGGTGTTGTTCAGTTCCGGAACGACGGGTCGGCCGAAGGGAATCGTCCACGGCCACGGCGGCATCGTGCTCGAACACCTGAAAGCGGTTGGGCTGCATGCAGACCTGGGCGAGGGTGACGTGTTCTTCTGGCAGACGGCGCTGTCCTGGATGATGTGGAACTTCCGGATCTCCGGTTTGCTCGTCGGCGCGACCGTGGTGTGTTACAGCGGTCATCCGCTGTGCCCGGATGCCGACCGACTGTGGCAGCTGGTCGCCGACGAACGGGTCAACTATTTCGGCACCAGCCCCGGCCATCTGCTGGCCTCCCGCAAAGCGGGGCTGCGGCCCGGCTCCGGTCACGACCTGGGCCGGTTGCGCACGGTCGGCAGCACGGGCTCTCCACTGGCCGCCGACCTTTTCGAATGGGTCGGGTCGCACGTCGGCTGCGATGTCTCCTCGATCAGCGGCGGGACCGACGTCTGCACCGCGTTCGCGGGGGGAACACCCTCAGTGCCTGCACTGCCGGGGGAAGTGGCGGCACGTTACCTCGGCGTCGCGCTGGAGTGCTGGTCGCCGGACCGAAGGCCACTGGTGAACGAGGTCGGCGAAATGGTGATCACCAAGCCCATGCCGTCGATGCCGGTCCGGTTCTGGAACGACGATGACGGATCACGCTACCGCGCAGCCTATTTCGATCATCACTGGACGGACGGCGTGTCGGCTGGGGTGTGGCGCCACGGCGACTGGGTGACATTGACGGCACGCGGTTCATTGGTGATTCACGGCCGCAGCGACGCCACGCTGAATCGGCACGGTATCCGGATGGGATCGGCCGATATCTACGAGGTGGTCGAGGCCATCGACGAAATCAGCGAGGCGTTCGTCGTCGGCATCGACGGAGCCGACGGCGATTACTGGATGCCACTCTTCGTTACGCTTGTGCCGGATTGCCGGCTCGACACTTCCCTCACGGACAGGATTCGCAACGAGATTCGTTCGAAGCTGTCGCAGCGGCATGTGCCCGACGAGATCATCGAGGCACCCGGAATACCTCACACCCGCACCGGCAAGAAGCTCGAGGTGCCGATCACGGGCATCCTCGCCGGACGCGCGGACGTGGCCGTAGACCCACGCTCGATCGACAACGCGGACCTTCTCGACTGGTACCGCGATCGCGGCCGTCAGCATCGTTGGTGAGTCAACTCAGATGCCGGTCGAAGAACGCCAGTATGCGTCGCCAGGCGTCCTCTGCCTCGGGCTCTGAATAGGCCAGCCCCGCAATGCGTTCGACGAACTGCAGGGGCGACGGCGAACCGAAATCGTTCATGAAGCTGTGACCGACGCGGGGGTATTCTTTGACATCGCGCGGCACGTCGGCCTCCGCCAGCGTCGCTTCGAGCTTGGCGGCCGCATTGCGCAACATCAGGTCCCTTGCGCCGTAACTCGCCACGACAGGACACGACTGGCGCAGCGTGTCAACATCTTTCGGCCACGGATTCCCGTAATTGGGCGCAGCGACATCGAACACGCCCCGGGTGGCGAGCAACAAGCAGAACCCGCCGCCCATGCAGAATCCGACAACTCCCACCTTTCCGGTGCAGCGATCATCGGACGCGACATGCTCGCGGGCGGCGATCAGATCGTCGACGGCCGTGCCGCTGCCACGGTGCAGTGACCTGAACGTCTGCACGATGCAGCGCAGCTTCGGGCCACGCTCATACAGTGCCGGCGCAAGTGCGAGATAGCCGTTCGCCGCAAAGCGATCGGTGATGCGCCGAAGGTCCGCGGTCATTCCCAGCGCGTCTTGGATGACCACCACTCCGGGATACGGTCCGTCGCCCGTCGGGACGGTGAGATAACCCGGCAGTACGCCCGCGGGACAGTCGAATGTGATGTCAGGCAACCGTATTCCCCCCCTTGCTTCCGGAGGAGTCTACGCGGCCGCCTTCAGCGCGTCAGGATGGTCGCCGCGGCCGTACCCGGTGCGCCGTAGACCTGCGCGAAACCGACCCGGGGTTCGCCCGGCACCTGGCGGTCTCCGGCTTCTCCGCGTAGCTGGCGGACCAGTTCGTGCACCTGACGCAGACCCGACGCACCGATCGGTTCGCCGTTGGCGATCAGGCCGCCGTCCGTGTTGACCGGCATCGTCCCGTGAATCTCAGTCGCCCCGTCGGCCAGCAGCTTCTCCTGGTCGCCATCGGCGCAGAACCCAGCCTCGGCCATGTGGATCACTTCGGCGCCCGCGTCGGTGTCTTGCAACTGGATCACGCCCACGTCCTCCGGCGAAACCCCGGCGGCTTCGAATGCCGCCTTGGACGCGTACACCGTGGGCGACACGTCCTCGTCGACCGGCGCCGATGTGGCGTGCACCTCGTAGGCGCCGTAGGTACGCGTGCGGATCTCTGCCGCGCGCACGTAGACCGGCTTTGACGTGAACCGGCTCGCGATGTCCGCGTTGCACATGATGACTGCTGCCGCGCCCTCGTCGGGGGTGCAGAACATGTACTGCGTCAACGGATAGTTGAGGACCGGTGAGTTCAGGATGTCCTCTTCGGCGATGGGCTTGCGCCGGAACGCATTCGGGTTGAGCGCGCCGTTGCGGAAATTCTTGGCCGCCACCTTCGCAAGCGTCGCTTGGGAAATGCCGTGATCGTGCAGGTACCGGTTGGCCTTGATCCCGAAGAACTTGGTGGTGACGAACTGGCCGTTCTGGGCGTACCACTGCGGAAGTGCAAGCTTGGCCGGGTCGTCGGTGAACGCCCCGCGGGGGTGCTTGTCCATGCCGATCGCGATGCCGATGTCGTACTTGCCGAGCCGAATCGTGTCGGCGCACACCTGAATCGCCGTCGCGGAGGTGGCGCAGGCGTTGAACACGTTGGTGAACGTGATCCCGGTGAGCCCGACAAGCCGAGTCACCGCGTCGGGGTTGGACACCTCGTGAGCGCCGCCGACTCCGAACTGAACGTCCGTCCAGTCGATGCCCGCATCACCGAGCGCGGCGTAAATGGCCTCGGCGCCCATCTGCATCGCGGTCTTCTCGAAGCGGCCGAACGGATGCAGGCCGACACCGATGATCGCCACATCATTCATCGTCTTCAATCCTTCTGTCAGAGCGGCGCGAAGGCGAACGTCACGACGTCGTTGCCGTCGGAATCGGTGGTGAACGGAATCATCGTCAGCTCGACGTCCATGCCGAACTGAAGCTTCTCCGGATCGTTCTCGGTGAGCCGGCCTTCGACCCGGATCACGGCTTCGTCACCGGAGCCGAGCTGCACCAGCCCGACACCGAACGGCACGAACGCATCGCCCGTCGGCCCCGCGTAGGGCGCACCGGGCGGAAAGCCCTGCGTCGTCCAGGCGACGAGCGTGCCCCGGCGCGGTAGCAACAGCTCGGCCATCTCGCTGCTGCTGCACTTGGGGCAGTGGTCCTGAACAGGGAAGGCGGTTGCGCCGCACGCACCGCATTTACTGCCGATGAGCTGCGCGTTTTCATCCGGCCATGTCGAGATCTCGGGCGCCAGCGCCTTCTGCATGCAGCGATCCTCCGTTAGTGCGACGTCCGTAACGCGCTTACGAAATAGTACAATGCGATTACTCTAAAACGGGAATCCGGTTCTCGCCTTCCGCCTCACGCCTCGTTCGTGGCTCTTCGAGCAACCGGCTCATCTGTTGCTCTTCGCGCAAGCGGCTCATCTGTTGCTCTTCGCGCAAGCGGCTCATCGGCGGCCACGACGGTCTCCCCGAACTGCTCGATCGCCTCCACCGTGTGCGCCAGGCTGTCACCCGGCAGGCTCACCTGCACCCATGTCACGCCGATCGCGGCCAGCTTGTCCAGACCGGTCAGGTAGGCGTCGGGGTTGAACTCCGGCCGGCCGGGGGCGCCGCCCTCGAAGTTGGTGAACGTGATGTCGATCGTCGACCAATCCCGTTCGAGTTCGTCGAACCGGCGGCGTAGATCCTCGATGCCGTCGGCAAGCTTCTCGACGCTGTCCAACGCCGCCGTGCCGGCGGTGCTGGCGAGACCGGCGGGCGCCGGGAAGGGACACCAGCCGTCGCCGTGCACTGCCACCCGTTGGCGGGCTTTGCCCGTGTTGCCACCGATCCAGATCGGCGGCCGAGGCCTGCTGGCCGGCCGGGGGTGGGCGGTGATCCCGCGCGCTGTGAAGTGCTTGCCCTCGAAGGTGATGTCGTCGGCGACCCAGATCGCCCGGATCACGTCGAGAGCTTCGTCGAACAAGTCGTTACGCTCGTCGTAATCGACTCCGAGAGCGGCGAATTCGCGCTTGAGGTAGCCCGCACCGACAGCGAGTGTGAATCTTCCCTCCGACAGCAGGTCAAGAGTCGCGCCCGCCTTTGCGACGACGAAGGGGTTCCGGTAGGGCAACACAACGATGTTCGGGATGAGGCGAAGCGTGGTCGTGCCCGCCGCCGCGTAGCCCATCGCCACGAACGGGTCCAGTGCGTCGTGCCCGCCCGCGTCGAGCCACCGCTGCGTCGGCGCCGGATGGTCGGTGAAGCCGAAGCCGTGAAATCCCGCCGCCTCTGCCGCCGAGGCGACCTTGGCTATGCCCCTACCGGAGACGAGTTCCGGGTTGTACGGGTGGGAGATCATCGGGTGGGTGATCGCGTATCGCATCTGGTCCCTGTCCTTCATCGCCCTGGTTACGTGATTATCCGCAGATGATAATTTCATTCTCATGTGTCGACGTCGATACCTGGCCGCATGATGGGCACCATGACACCGTCGTCTCTCCTGCAGCCTGACAGCGGCCTGCCGCGCGGGGTACAGGGGGCTGCCGATCCACGATTCGCCGGCGTCATCAAGCTCTTCAAGCAACTGTTCCCGAGGCGCAGGTTCGGCGGCGGCGCGCTTGCCGTCTACATCGACGGTGAACCCGTCCTCGACATCTGGACGGGATGGTCGGATCGCGCCGGCGAACAGTTGTGGACCGCCGACACCGCGGCGATGGTGTTCTCGGCGACCAAGGGAATCGCGGCGACGGTCATCCACCGACTGGTCGATCGGGGGCTGCTGTCATACGACGAGCCCGTCGCCGAGTACTGGCCGGAATTCGGCGCGAACGGCAAGGGAGACATCACTGTTCGCGACATGCTGCGGCACCGTGCCGGTCTGTCGCATCTGAAGGGCGTCACCGCGGCAGAGGTAATGGACCACATCCGGATGGAACAGCGGCTGGCGGCGGCGCCGGTCGACCATCTCAAGGGTTTGCCCGCCTACCACGCGTTGACCTTCGGCTGGCTCTTGTCGGGCCTGGCGCGGTCGGTGACGGGCAAGGACATGCGGCAGTTGATCAGAGCCGAGGTGGCGCGCCCGTTGAACACCGACGGCGTGCACCTCGGCCGCCCTCCCGCCGACAGCCCGACCCACGTCGCGCAGATCCTCGCGCCGCAGAGCACGCGGGCGAACCATCTGTTCAACCTCGTGGCGCCGAGGATCGCGGGCCTGCCCTTCTCCGGTGCCTTCGGTTCGATGTACTTCCCCGGGATAAAGGCGTTGATGCAGGGCGACATGCCGTTCCTCGACGGCGAGGTGCCCGCCGCCAACGGTGTGGTGACCGGGCGCGGGCTCGCGAAGATGTACGCCGCGCTGGCGAACGGCGGACGCATCGAAGGAAAACGGTACCTGTCAGCCCAGTTGGCACGTGGCCTCGCCGGTACCCCCCGAGTGGTGCCGGACGTGAACATGTTCGTGCCGATGCCGTTTCACCTTGGCTATCACGAATCGCCGATCCCCGGATTGCTCAAGGGCTTTGGCCACATCGGGCTGGGCGGCACACTGGGCTGGGCGGATCCGGAGACCGGCACCGGATTCGCGTTCATCCACAATCGGCTGCTCACGCCGATGCTCTTCGACATGGGATCGTTCGCAGTCCTGGCCCGGCCGCTGCGCACTGCCGTCGACGCAGCCCGGGCCGCCGGACCCATGCGGGTGCCGGATTTCGGTGCGCCGTACCCGAAACCGGCGCGCAAACGTGCGCCGAAGAGCGTCCCTGCCGCCCTGTAGCAACGAAATTCACGTTATGCAGGTCGTTTCTCGCGCTTTCGCTGCATAACGTGAATTTCGGCGAAACTCGGCTAGCCGCCGGCGGGCGCGTACCCGAGCGCGCTCTTGATCTCCAGGTACTCGTTGAAGCCGAACTCACTCCACTCGCGCCCGTTTCCGCTGCGCTTGTAGCCGCCGAACGGAGTGTTCAGGTCGAACGCGTGGTTGATCGCCACCTGCCCGGCCCGGATCCGGCGCGCCAGTGCACGCGCCTCGTCCAGGTCGGCGCCCGAAACATAGCCGGACAGACCGTATTCCGTGTCGTTGGCGATTTCGACTGCCTCGTCGACGTCGTCGTAGCCAAGGATGCACAGCACCGGCCCGAAGATCTCCTCGCGGGCGATGGTCATGTCATTGGTGACGTCAGCGAACACCGTCGGCTTGACGTAGTAACCGGTGTCCACCCCGTCCGGTCGACCGGGACCACCCGCGGCGACGGTGGCACCTTCGTCGACACCCTTCTGCAGTAGCCCCTGCACCTTCTCGAACTGCGCCTTCGACGCGACGGGCCCGATGGCCTTCTTGTCGCTCAGGTCGCCGACCTTGGTGCCTTCGGCGACCGCGCGCGCGACCGCCGCAGCCTCCTCCATGCGGGCGCGTGGCACCAGCATCCGCGACGGTGCGTTACAGCTCTGGCCGGTGTTGACCATCATCACGGCGACGCCGGCGCCGACGCTCTCGGCGAACTTCTCGTCGTCGAGCACGATGTTCGGGCTCTTCCCGCCGAGTTCCTGCGTGACGCGCTTGACGGTGGCGGCGGCGTTCTTCGCGATGTCGACCCCGGCCCGCGTCGACCCCGTGAACGAAACGAGGTCGATGTCGGGGTGGCCGGAGATCGCTGCGCCCACGCCCAGGCCGTCGCCGAAGACCATGTTGTACACACCGGCGGGCACGCCCGCCGCGTCCAGCACCTCGGTGAAGATCTGGCCCGAGTACGGCGCCACCTCCGACGGCTTGAGCAGCATGGTGCAACCGGTCGCCAGCGCCGGGAAGACCTTGCAGGCGATCTGGTTGAGCGGCCAGTTCCACGGCGTGATCAGGCCGCAGACTCCGATGGGCTCCTTGACGATGAGCGTCGACCCGTGCGGTTCCTCGAAGGAGAAATTCTTCAGCGCGTCGATCGCCGTCTGCAGTTGACCCATGCCCATCATCACCTGCGGTCCGGCCGCGAGCGACGGCGGCGCACCCATCTCCTCGTGCACGGCGTCGGCGAGATCACCGGAGCGCTTGCCGTATTCGGCGGCGATCTGCTGCAGCACATCGAGGCGCTCTTCGCGGGTGCTCACCGACCACGTCGCGAACGCTCTGCGCGCTGCCGCGACCGCCTTGTCGACATCGGCTGCCGATCCCAATGCGATCTTGCCCGAGACCTTTTCGGTGGTGGGGTTGTCAACGTCCAGTGTCTTCAACTCGACCGGCTCGACCCACTGGCCGTCGATGTAGAACTTCAGATAATCGCGCATCACTTTTCCCTTTGTCGCCGCTCGGAACGCTTACTGAGTGCCTTCTGCATACCACGTCCGGAACTCGTCGTACTTCGGCATCTCCTCAGAATTGGCTTTCGGATCGATACAGACGTGCACGACGGCGGTCTTGCCGCTG
>JAVHWG010000404.1:0-11232 GCA_032159965.1 Mycobacterium sp. | reverse complement strand
GATCGCCCGGACGCGGTGCTGCGGGCGCCCGCATCGACGCTCGCGCAAATGTTTTATCAGCGCATGGGACCGATGGCCGCCGCGCGTCACGGTCTGCTCATCGTAGGCGGACGGCGACCGTGGAAGGCGCTCAAGCTCCAGTCCTACTTCGAAACGGGCTAACACACGAGGGTGTCGGGTAGGGAATCACCTGATTCTCGGCCAACGCGATGCTCCTAGCGTCGAAAGCACCGGACACCAACCGAACCCGTTGCGTCAGGAGCGAAATGAGTATCGAACTGAGTGGCCTGCCCGTGCGGGCGTGTTTCATCGCCGAGTGGTACCGGCTCGAGCTGGGGGACTACCTCGACCGCGCCGTCGCCACCATCGAGGCATGTGCTTCGGCGACCGCCAATGAGGACTCATCGGTCAAGCTGCTGGCCATGCTGGCCGTGCCTACCGACGAAGTCGTGTTCGGAATTTTTGCTGCCGGATCTTCAGACGCCGTCGCCGAAGTTTGTGATCGAGCCGGTCTGCCCGCCCAACGGCTGACCGCGGCATTCGATGCCCGGCGGCATGCAGGTTGTCAGGGCAAATAACTGGACCAGCAACATGTTTCACCATGTCGCGGTGTGTGGAGCAACTGTGCTCCACACTGGAGTATCTCTAGAGATGGAGCGGGCATGAACAACACGGACCACGTCCCGCTCGTCGACACCACGCGCGACGAATTACGGGGGCGCATCGCCGAGGCCGCGGCGCGGTTCGCTCAGTTGTTTCGCACCGCCGATCCGTCGGCTAGGCCTCCTGGTCATGACTGGACTGTGCAACAGATTGCCGCGCACGTGGTCGCAATCACCCACCGGTATCTCGCTGGAGCGCAGGGCCGCGAGTACACGCGGGTCGCTACCCCACGCGAAATTCACCAGCTGAATCAGACCGAGCTGGAGGCGTTGCTCGCTCCTCTACCGGCACTTGCCGACGACATTCAGGCTGGCGCCACGGAATTGGCCCACGAATTCGACACATTCACCGACGCCACGCGGATTCCGTTCCAGCAATTCGCCGTCGCGTCCGGAATCGCTTGGCAGACATATTGGCTCGGCGAGCTGCTCCTGCACGGTGAGGACGTCGCACGAGCGATCGATGCTCCGTGGGATATTCATGAACGCGACATGCTGCTTCTCGCTCGCGGCCTGATGGAGGTGGGCCATGCGTACCTGCGCGATAGCGTCTCCCGCGACAAGCGTATCTGCGTGGCGTTCAAACTCCCCGAATCGCGGCCCTACGTGATCACCATCCATGACGGGATTGCCGAGTTTCGCGACCGTCGCCGTGACGATCGCCCCGACGCCGTGCTTCGGGGACCGGCCTCGGCGCTGATACAAATGCTGTACGGCCGAATCGGGCCTATCGCTGCAATGCGCCGCGGGCTGTTCGTCGTCGGCGGCCGGCGCCCGTGGGTAGCCCTCAAGCTGATGTCGTACTTCGAAGGCACGTGAGGGCTTTCGGGACGCGTCAAGGCCGTCAGTACGGTTCCCGCAGCGCCTCGAGCAGGCGGCGGGCGGCGGCGACGCGGTGGACGGCAGGCCCCTCGAGCGAATCAAGCGCGCATTCGGGGTCGGCGGGCGGCCCCAGATGACCGCAACCGCGCGGGCAGTCCTGGATCGCCTCCGCCAGATCCGAGAACGCCAGCATCACGTCGTCGGGTCTGATGTGCGCCAGTCCGAACGAGCGGATGCCCGGCGTGTCGATCACCCATCCAGATTCGCCGAACGGAAAGGCCACCGACTGTGACGACGTATGCCGCCCCCGCCCCATACCCGTGACCGAGCCGACGGCCCGATCCGCCTCGGGCACAAGGCGATTCACCAAGGTCGATTTGCCGACCCCCGAATGTCCCAGCAGCACGGTGATTTTGCCCTTCAACAGCGGGGCGACTACGTCGAGAGGATCGTCGCGGCCGGCGATCGCCACCGTCAGGTCCAGGTCGGCGAACTGCGCGGCGAACGGCTCGGGCGGCGCGAGGTCCGTCTTGGTCAGGCACAGGATCGGGCTCAGCCCGCCGGTGTAGGCGGCGATCAGTGTGCGGTCCACCAGCCCGATCCGCGGCGGCGGGTCGGCCAGCGCCACCACGATCAGCAGCTGGTCGGCGTTGGCGACCACCACGCGTTCCGTCGGATCGGTGTCATCTGCGGTGCGCCGCAACACCGTTCGTCGTGCACCGCGCCGCACAATCCGGGCCAGCGCGTCCGTGCGCCCGGAGATATCGCCGACGATGTCGACATCGTCTCCAACCACGATCGGGGTGCGGCCCAGCTCCCGCGCGCGCATCGCGGTAACCGGCTGCGCCGGGTCGCGGTCGAGCACGCAACCCCAGCGGCCACGGTCGACGGTCACCACCATGCCCGATCGGGCGTCCGCGTGCTCTGGCCGGATCTTGGTCCGCGCCCGGGAACCCCGGCCCGCGCGGACCCGGACGTCAGACTCGTCGTAGTCGCTCGGCCTCAAGAGCCGAGATCCTCACCAGCGAGCATCTCGGTCCACATCTGGGGGAACCGCGGCAGCGTCTTCGCGGTCGTCTCGATGTCGTCGACGACGACACCGGGCACCCGCAACGCGATGATGGCGCCCGCCGTCGCCATCCGGTGGTCGGCATAGGACTCCCAGGTGCCGCCGTGCAGCGGCGACGCGGTGATCACCAGCCCGTCGTCGATCTCGTCGCACGACCCGCCGAGCTTGTTGATCTGCGTGCGCAGCGCCGCCAGCCGGTCGGTCTCATGACCGCGAAGATGCGCGACACCGGTCAACCTGGACACCGACCCGGGGTCGGCCAATGCTGCCAGCGCCGCGACCGCCGGTGTGAGCTCGCCGACGTCGCGCAGGTCGGCGTCGATTCCGCCGTATGCGGTGGGTCCCTGCACCTCGAGAAATGGGTCACCTTGTAGCACAACGCAATCGAGCTTCCGCAGCAGGTCGACGATATCATTGACCGGCTGCGTGCTGACCGCGGGCCAGCCCTCGATCCGCACCGCACCGCCGGTGACCGCGGCGGCGGCGAGGAAGGGCACGGCGTTCGACAAGTCAGGCTCGATCTGCCACATCCGGGCCGCGACTTTTCCCGGCGCCACTCGCCACCGGTTCTGGCCGGCGTCCACGTGCACACCGGCGTCGCGCAACATCGACACCGTCATCGCGACGTGAGGTCCCGACGGAAGCCGGCCGCCGGTGTGCACAACGGTCAGGCCGTCGTCGAACGCCGCACCCGACAGCAACAGTCCCGACACGAACTGCGACGACGCCGACGCGTCGATCTCGACCGTGCCCCCGGCCACTGACCCCTTGCCGCAAACGACGAACGGCAGGGCCGAGCCGTCGACGTCCACCCCGACGACTCGCAACGCGTCCAGCAGCGGCGCGATGGGCCTGCTGCGGGCCTGCGCGTCGCCGTCGAACGTGACCGCGGCGTAGCCCAGCGCGGCCAGCGGCGGCACGAAACGCAGCACGGTCCCGGCCAGACCGCAGTCGACGGTCGCGTTCGCAGGCGGATCGATCCGGCCGCCGACGCCTAGGTCGTTCTCGGTGCCGTCGATGTCGATGCCCAGCGTGCGCAGCGCTCCGATCATCAAGTCTGTGTCGCGGCTGCGCAGCGCGCCGGTCACCGTCGACGGCCCGTCACCGAGAGCAGCGAGCACCAGAGCGCGATTGGTCTGCGATTTCGAGCCGGGCACGGTCACCGTTGCGTGCACGGGTGCCGCCGCGGTGGGTGCCGGCCAGCCATTGCTCACAGGTCAATGATGGCTTGTCCGCTGCCGGTGTCACCATGGAGGCATGTGCGGGCGATTCGCGGTGACTACTGATCCCAAATTGCTGGCCGAGAAGATTCAGGCCATCGACGAGGCCACCTCGGCGGACAAGGACGCGGCAGGACCCAACTACAACGTGGCCCCGACCACCACCATCACCTCGGTAGTGCGTCGTCACAGCGAGCCCGACGACGACCCGACGCGTCGCCTGCGGTCGATGCGGTGGGGGCTCATACCGCCATGGGTCAAGGCTGGTGCGGACGGCGTTCCCGACGGGAAGGGTCCGCTTCTGATCAACGCGCGTGCGGAAAAAGTCACCACGTCGCCTGCATTCCGGTCGTCGGCCAAGAGCAAGCGCTGCCTGGTGCCGATGGACGGCTGGTACGAATGGCGTCCCAATGGCCAGACGGCCGAGGGGAAGAAGGCGCTGAAGACACCGTTCTACATGTACGGCGCGGACGGCGAGCCGTTGTTCATGGCTGGGCTGTGGTCCACGTGGCGACCCAAAGCGGCGTCGAAAGATGTTGCACCCCTGCTGAGTTGCACGATCATCACCACCGATGCGGCAGGCCCGCTCGCCGATATCCACGACAGGATGCCGTTGACGATCAGCGAAGCCGACTGGGACCGCTGGCTCGACCCCGACAACCCGATCGACGAAGGTCTGTTGCGCGGGCACGGCGACCTCGACAGGATCGAGATCCGTCAGGTGTCGCGGCTGGTCAACAGCATTCGCAACAACGGTCCCGAACTCATCGAGCCAGCGGCACCCGAGCCGGAGCAGGCCACGCTGCTGTAGGGGAACGCCGAATCGTGGGCCAAACGGCAGAATCGTTCTTAACATATGGGCATGCTCGCCACCGTGCGGAAAATCATGGGATTCCAGATGACCATCGCCGAGTGGTTCGGCACCGCCGTGATGCTGCTCGTTCCATATCTCACGATCGGCGTGGTGTGGACCCTGTTTCACACCGAGCACTTCAGGGATACCGAGGGTGTGCAGCGGATCGTGTGGATCCTCGGATCCGTCGCGTCGTGGCCGGCACTGCTGATATCCGGCACCTACTTCGCGTGATGAGCGGGACTGAACGGATCCAGGTCCGTCGACGAACCGCCCGCTGGGACACCGCGCCCGTCACGGCCGCCGACGCGATGGACTTCTGGGCATTCGCCGGCGGACCGGCCAACGTGATCATGCAGTTGTCGTGGCCGGGAGTGGGCCACGGAGTAGCCGAAAGCAAGGTGGATTCGGGCAGTCTGCTCAAACACCCGTGGAAGCGGGCCAGAACGACGCTCCAGTACCTGGCAGTCGCGGTACTCGGAAATTCCGAGGATCGGGCCGCTATGCGCGAGGCGGTGAACGGCTCGCACAAGCGCGTCGTCTCAAGCGCTGCCAGCCCGGTGGCTTACAACGCCTTCGACCGTGAGCTTCAGATGTGGGTAGCGGCATGCCTTTTCGTCGGACTGGAGGACACCTATCAGCTGCTGCGCGGCGAAATGACGTCCGAACAGGCGGAGCAGTTCTACCGATCCGCGTGGACCCTGGGGACCACGCTGCAGGTCACCGAAGATCAATGGCCGCCCACCCGCGCCGACTTCGACGTGTACTGGCAGAACGCGTGCAGTCGAGTCTCGATCGACGAGACCGTGCGGGCATATCTGCTCGAGATGCTTAATCTGCGGATGATCAATCCCATGCTCGGTCTGCCGTTTCGGCCGTTGCTCAAATTTCTTACCGCCGGATTCCTCGCGCCGGTGTTCCGAGACGCAATGGGGTTGCGGTGGAGCAACTTCAGGCAACGTCAGTTCGAGCGGCTCTTTTTCCTTGTCGCATTCGCGAACAGGTTCCTGCCGGTGTTCGTGCGCCAGGCTGGCAGCTATGTGCTCCTGGCCGATGTTCGCCGACGGGTGCGCCGCCACCGGGCACTGGTCTGAGGACATCTGCCGTGCTGCGCCGGGTGCTGGGCTATCGGGTGAGCGTCGAGGCGATGATCGAGGTCGCCTTATGGGTGGTGGGCGCGTATGTCATGGTCGGCCTGGGGTGGGCGTTCTTCCACGATGAGCAAGTGCGCGTGCTTCAGATCGGACTGGGAACCCGCATGCCTGCCGGCTCCGATATCGCGGCCTTCTTGACGACGGCGGCGTTGTGGCCGTGGGAGATGCTCGGCCTTCAGCTCTTCGTGTAGCCCGGCGGGTTGGGGCTTTCGACCCAGAAGTCCACGCCGAGTTGCGAACCCGGCACGCAGTCATACACCGACAGGTCGGTCACACCCGAATCCAGCAGCACGTCCTCGCACAGCAGCGTGTTGCCGGTGAACTCGCGTGAAGGCTTGTTCACTACCGCGTAAGCGGAGTCGGAATACACCTCTGGTTTGCGCGACCGGGCCATCGACTCCTCGCCGCCCAGCAGGTTCTGCACCGCGGCGGTGGCCACACTCGTGCGCGGCCACAGCGTGTTCGACGCGATGCCCTCCTCACGCAGTTCCTCGGCGATCCCCAGCGCGCACAGCGTCATGCCGAACTTGGCCATCATGTAGGGGGTTGGCCGGAGCCACTTCTTCTCCAGCAGGACCGGGGGAGACAGCGTGAGGATGTGGGGGTTCTCCCGGCCCCTCATATGCGGGATGCACGCCTGCGACACCGCGTAGGTGCCGCGGACCTGGATTCCGTTCATTAGGTCGAAGCGCTTCATCGGTACCTCGGTGATCGAGCCGAGGTTGATGGCCGACGCATTGTTCACGCAGATGTCGATCCCACCGAACTGCTGGACGGCCTTGGCCACCGCCGCCACCACCATGTCGGCGTCGCGGATGTCGCCGACGATGGGCAGCGCCTGCCCGCCGGCCTCTTCGATCTCCTTGGCCGCGGTGTAGATGGTGCCTGGGAGCTTGGGATGCGGCTCCGCGGTCTTGGCTATCAGCGCGATATTGGCACCGTCTGCCGCGACGCGCTTGGCGATCGCGAGGCCGATCCCGCGGCTGGCGCCCGAGATGAACATGGTCTTGCCGGAAAGGGACATGCGGATCAGCCTAGGTTTCCCGCGAAACTGTATTCCGCGTGGTCGCCCCTCACACGCTTCCGCGGCGGCTGCAGCCTGGCCGGCATGTCGTGGGGAACAACCGGGCACTCACCTCGTGTTGTTGGGTGCAGTCAAGGATCTGTCGGTCCGCGGTTCTACGATCAAAGGAGTCTGGGTGGCGACGGCGAGCCTCGAACGACCGGTTTCGCTGCCGGCGGTGTTCGTCCATGCTTGGGAAAGGACCGCAATGACCGACCTCGATGGCTCGGGAGCGCTCGACGCTGTCGCGTCGGACGGCGCCGAGCCGGAGCGGGACCTCCCTCGAGAGAGCGACGCCGAGCTGACCGCGCGCTTCGAGCGCGATGCGATCCCGCTCATCGACCAGCTCTACGGCGGTGCGCTGCGGATGACCCGCAACCCCGCTGACGCCGAGGACCTGCTGCAGGAAACCATGGTCAAGGCCTATTCGGGATTCCGGTCGTTCAAAGAGGGCACCAACCTCAAAGCCTGGCTGTACCGCATCCTGACCAACACTTACATCAACAGCTATCGCAAGCGTCAGCGGCAACCCGCGGAGTACCCGACCGAGGAGATCACCGACTGGCAGCTCGCGGCCAACGCCGAGCACTCGTCGACCGGGCTGCGGTCCGCGGAGGTCGAGGCGCTCGAAGGGCTACCCGACACTGAGATCAAAGCCGCACTGCAAGCCCTGCCGGAGGACTTCCGGATGGCCGTGTACTACGCGGATGTCGAGGGTTTTCCGTATAAGGAGATCGCCGAGATCATGGACACCCCGATCGGTACGGTGATGTCCCGGCTGCACCGCGGGCGGCGCCAGTTGCGCGACCTGCTCGCTGATGTGGCAAAGGAACGCGGGTTCGCCCGCGGCCACGCCGCAGAGGAGGTGTCGTCATGACCGGCGATGACCGCCCTGGTGACGTACCGCAGGACGACGAGTTTCGACCGCCGGTGGGTCCCGTTGATCCCGAGCATCCTGAGTGCGCGGCCGTGATGGCCGAGGTGTGGACGCTGCTGGACGGTGAATGCACCTCCGCCACCCGGGACAAGCTGCGCTCGCACCTCGAGGAGTGCCCGGGCTGCTTGCGCTACTACGGCGTCGAGGAGCGGATCAAGACACTCATCGCGCGCAAGTGCGGGGGCGAAAAGGCGCCGGAGAGTCTGCGTCAGCGGCTGCTGCTGGAGATCAGCCGCACGACGATCATCAAGTACTGAGCAGAACGCACTCTCTGGAGCGAGAGCTACTTCTTGGCGCCGGCGTTGGGCCGCTTGCCGTGGTTGGCCTTGCTGTGCTTGCGGTCGCGCTTCTTACGGCCTCGTTTGGCCATTGTCTTCCTCCTTGCGTGGATAGCGCAGGGTGCGAGCGGCTCGAAGGTCCGCGTCACGCACGCGCGCCGGTGCTGTGCTGGGTTCCATCCTCTCATGGCGGTTTGTGGTTCGATAATGAGCAAAGCCGGGATAGCAGTCGATCCAGACACGGACGGGGTAGTGATGGCCGAGGACGTTCGGGCGGAGATCGTGGCCAGCGTGCTGGAGGTCGTCGTCAAGCAGGGCGATCAGGTCGGTGAAGGCGACACCCTGGTATTGCTCGAGTCGATGAAGATGGAAATCCCCGTGCACGCCGAGACCGCCGGCACCGTCACCGAGGTGAAGGTGGCGGTCGGGGACGTGATCAAGGCCGGCGACCTCATCGCCGTCATCGACTGAAGGCCCTGCTGACACACGATGTCCACCCTCGGTGAACTGCTGGCCGAGCACACCATCCTTCCCGGTGAGGCCGTAGACCACCTGCATGCGCTCGTCGGGGAGTGGCAGTTGCTGGCCGACCTCTCGTTCGCCGACTACCTGATGTGGGTCCGCCGTGACGACGACGCGCTGGTCTGCGTTGCCCAGTGCCGGCCCAACACGTCGCCGACGGTCCTGGTCAGTGACGCGGTAGGGACCGTCGCCCCGCCGCAGCAGCGGCCGTTGGTGGCCGCCGCCTTCGAGTCGGGGACGATCGCCAATGCTGACCCATCAGCAGGGATCCGGGCTGTTCCGGTGCGGCACGGAGACGCCGTAGTCGCGGTGCTGACGCATCAGACAGCGGTCGGCCGCCGCAACTACAGCCCGCTCGAGCTCGCGTATCTCGACTGTGCGGGCGACCTTCTCAAGATGCTGTCCGAAGGCACGTTCCCCAACGTCGGCGATCTGCCGGTGTCGCGCTCGAGTCCGCGGGTGGGCGACGGGTTCATCCGATTGGACGTCAAGGGCAACGTCGTGTTCGCCAGCCCGAACGCGATCTCGGCCTACCACCGAATGGGCCTGACGTCGGAACTGGAGGGACAGAACCTCGTCATCGTGACGCGGCCCTTGATCTCCGACCCGTTCGAGGCGCACGAACTGGCCGAACACGTCCGTGATTCGCTGACGGGCGGGTCCAGCATGCGGTTGGAGGTGGACGCAGGCGGTGCCGCCGTGCTGATGCGCACGCTGCCCCTAGAAGTGCGCGGCGAGTCCGTCGGCGCGGTGGTGCTGATCCGCGACGTCACGGAGATCAAGCGCCGCGACCGTGCGCTGCTGTCCAAGGACGCGACGATCCGCGAGATTCACCACCGGGTCAAGAACAACCTGCAGACGGTCGCCGCGCTGCTGCGGCTACAGGCCCGCAGGACCGCCAACCCGGAAGGTCATCTGGCCCTGGTCGAATCGGTGCGACGGGTGTCGTCCATCGCGTTGGTGCACGACGCGCTGTCCATGTCGGTGGACGAAGAGGTCAATCTGGACGAGGTCGTGGACCGGATCCTGCCGATCATGAGCGATCTGGCGGGCGTGGACACGCGAGTGCGTGTCAGCCGGGTAGGCACCCTCGGCGTGCTGGACTCCGACCGCGCGACCGCGCTGATCATGGTGATCACCGAGCTGGTCCAGAACGCGATCGAGCACGCCTTCGACGGCCCTGGAATTCAGGGCAACGTGACGATCCGCGCCGAACGCTCGGCACGGTGGCTGGACGTGGTGGTCCACGACGACGGCCGCGGTCTGCCTCCCGGCTTCAGCCTGGAAAGCGCAGATCGGCTTGGTCTGCAGATCGTCAGGACCCTGGTGTCGACCGAGATAGACGGGTCGCTGACCATGCAGGACGCTGCGGAGGGCGGGACCGAAGTGGTGCTGCGGGTGCCCATCGGCCGCCGCGTTAGGAGCATGCTCTAGGCGCGAGCGTGTGACCGCGCCAAAACCACCGCGGCGTGAACTTGCTGAAAATCCGTCAGACGGAGCTGCGGGCCCGAGTCCGCGCGTTGCGGCGCTTGAGCGCACGACGCTCGTCTTCGCTCATGCCGCCCCACACGCCGGCGTCCTGGCCGGAATCCAGCGCCCACGTCAGGCACTCGGTGGTCACAGGGCAGCGGTTGCATACCAACTTCGCCTCTGCGATCTGGGCAAGCGCGGGTCCGCTGTTTCCTACCGGGAAGAACAGTTCCGGATCCTCGTCGCGACAAACCGCCTTGTGGCGCCAATCCATGTCAATGCTCCTTGCTGCGTGCGCGGTCAGGCGCACGGGTTTCTTCGGCTGTTAGTGCGTGCACGCGAAATGTTTCGGCACTGTTGCAATCGATCGTTTCACAGGCTCAACAGATGTCAAGGGTCCTCGTTAACTGGTGGGCAATGTCACTTCCATAAACCGTTCCTAGAACCGGTACCCGCTAGCAATAAACCCGAACAACTTTGCCCGAAATCTCCAAGATGGAGCAGTAGTAGCTGGTCAGGGAGTTTGCGGTGGCGGAGCAACTACCGGCAGGGCGCCCGGTGCGGCGGTGAACGTCATTGACTGGCGCGGTCCTGCGTAGTCGCCATCGATCTGACAGGCCACCGGTGTGTTCGAGGTCACACGCACCCATGGGACGTCGTCCTCGCAGATCAGGTGCTTGAAACTCATCTTGGGCCGCTTGGAGTTCATCTGGCGGACCAATCGCAGGTTGGCGAACACATTCATGCTTGTGGTCGCCCACACGCCGACACCTGACTCGTAGGTCGTGGTCGGGTTCGTCCAGACGGGGCGGTTGCCTGCGTACGTCCACGGGCTGGAGTTCGACACGATTGCCAGATGGACGCCCTCGAGCGGCTCCCGGCCCGGAAGGTGCAGCGTCAGCGACGGATCCTTGCGGGCGCTTCGCACCACGAGCGGCACCGCGGTGCGGATGTAACGCCCCGCGGTCACTTTGCGGCCCTTCTCGCGCTGTGCTTCGACGGCCGCGACCACCTCGCCGTCGACGCCCATCCCGGCGGTGAACACTGCCCAGCGTTCCCCACAGCTCATCAGGCCGATCCGCCGCCAGTTTCCGTCGCGCAGGTGCACATCGAGCAGGTCGACGAGCTGGTTGGTGGCGTCGACGGGGTCAGGGCTGATGCCAAGGGAGCGCGCGAACACGT
>JAVHWG010000356.1:0-7785 GCA_032159965.1 Mycobacterium sp. | reverse complement strand
TCGTACGCGGCACGCCGCCCCGGGCGGATGGATCCGCACACTCGGAGGGCGATTCGGGAGCGGTCATCGCGCGCCCAGGAACTCGAGAATAGGCGGTGCGGCCTGCACCCACGTGTCGAACAGGTTGAAGCGTTTCACCTTGCCCTGCGCACGGTCCTCTGACGCGCGCTCCCAGGCGTCCTCCGGCCACGGCGGATCGATCAGCTTCGAGCCCTTGATCAGGCAGCTCACTTCGAGTGACGTCCGCTTGGGGTGATCCCAGTCGTTCGCACCACCGCGGATGATCAGCGTCGGAACCCGGATGTTGTCGAACAATTCGTCTTCCACGCCGGGAATGGTCTGACCCGGCTTGGACACGAACGCGTTGAGCCAGCGCAGCATCAACTTGAGGAACTGGTCCTTGTCCTGCGACAGGATCCGTGCCTCGTTGGCGGGATTCTCGGCGATGCGTTCCTTCCATTCGCCGAGGCGCAGAAGGCCTTTCATGCCGAGAGCCCGTACAGCCTGGATGCTCGGCGTGACGTAGTGGGCACCCAGAACGAACGAGCCGTATACGCCGCCGACGATGTTCCAGGTCACCAGCTTGGTGACGAGTTCGGGGTACAGCATGGTGGTGAGCATCGAATCCCGGGCTCCGCCTGACCCGCCGGCGAGGATGCACGGCCCGATGTCGAGTCGGGTGATCAGCGCACGCAGTGTTTCGGCCCGCATGTGTGACTCGCTCTGACCGTAGAACTGGACGTCGGACTTGCCACAGTTCGGCCGGTCCCACAGCAGTATGCGGTAGCCGCCTTCGGCGAGTGCCTGCGCCAGTGGCCGCAGACCTTCGATGTCCTTGCTGAATCGGCCGCCGGGCGTGAGCACGATGAAATCACCTGAGTCGCCGAGGATTTCGTAGACGACATTGCCGCCGTTGATTTCCATCACCTGGTCGCCACTCATGCCGTCACCAGCACTTCGTCGCCGACTACCCGCACGGGGTAGGTCCGGATACTCCACTCGGGCTTGACGGCGGTGGTGCCGGTGGCCAATTCGAAACCCCACTGATGCCATGGGCAGTAGATGAATTCCAGGTCACGCACCATCACGGCGTCGCCGGGTACGGACTCGTCGACGATGGTCCTGCCCCTGGCGCGGCCCGAACACAGCGGGCCACCCTCGTGTGGGCAATAGTTCGCGATCGCGTAGAACGTGCCTGCGACGTTGAAGACTCCGACACCGTGGCGTCCGATCGGGACCAATTTCTTGGTGCCAGGCGGGATTTCGTCGACGGTGGCAACGACGTGCTCACGCCCCTGCGCAAGGCGGGGCGGTAACTGCTCGGTCAATTCTTTGGTCGTCTCGCTCCTGGCCGCCACTCAGAACACCCGAGTCTGGCCCTCGAGGGCCGGAACCGTGTCTGGGAGATGGTATGTCTGAAGGCCATTGCGGAACATCACGGCCTCGCGGGCGTGCTCGGGCAGGTGCTTGATCAGCCAGCGCGGGTCGTCGAACGTCCAGTGCGGGTAGTCCGAGGAGAACAGCAGAATCTTGTCGGCCTCCATCCACTCCAGCGCGCGGGCCAATTCCATCTTGTTCTCGGGGTAGTCCAGCGGCTGAGTGGTGAACTTGATGTGTTCCTTGACGTACTCCGACGGCTTGCGGGTGATGTCCACCCAGGACTTGCGTGCCTCGTAGATGGCATCCATTCGCCACATCAGCGGAAGGATCCACGAGAACGCGTGCTCGACGAACACGATGCGCAGCGTCGGGAACCGGTCGAAGAGGCCGTCGAAAACCATGCTCATCACCTGGTTCGCAGCCAGCAGCGAGTACGTGACCATGAAATCGTGGTTGTAACTGGGGAATCCGACCGGCGGCAGGGGGAGCATCTCGTACTCTCCGCGGCCCAGGTGACAGCTCACGGGGATGTCGTGTTTCGTGGCGGCGGCCCAGATCGGGTCGTACACCGGGTCGCCCCACGACGGGCGCGGCTCGGCCTTGATGAGGATCTGGGCCATGTACGGGTGACCGGCCCACTTCTCGATCTCGCGCACCGCACCGGGCGGATCCTCGATCGCCACGCAGATCGAACCGCGCCAGCGCTCGTGCCAGTTGTTCCTGCTGTCGAGCCAGTGGTTGGCCAGCCATTCGTTCGTGGCGGCGCTCATCGCCTGCGTGAGCTCGGGTATCCGGTAATCCCGAACGCCGGGCTCGAGGATCGCGATGTCCGAACCCGCGGCCATGATCAATTGCTTGAGGGCCATGTCCGGGTCGCTGCCTGCGAACTCCCCGTCGGCGGGGAATGAGTCCACGCGCATCGCGTAGGAGTGGGCGTAGTCGGGTGCGTCGTAGAAGATCCGCTCGCCGTTGCGTTGCGGGAGGATGTACTTGCTGCGCCACGGCTCGGGGATGTACTCGCCGAGCTCGCCGCGCCTGGGTGTGGGATGGACGTCCGAGTCGACACACCGCACCGCGATACGTTCGGCGGGGGCAACCCGGTCCTTGGCCTGTGTGACAGTCATGGTGGCCTCTCTAGGTCTTGCGTGCTTCTACTGTGCAGCCGCGGCGGCTGAAATGTCTATGCCGTACAGCTGCGCCGCGTTGCGCCAGCACAGCTTTTCCCGCTGCTCCGCCGACAGCGCGCCGGGCAGCGCGGTCACCTCGCCGCAGTCCCAGTGCGGGTAACTGGAGCCGAACATCACCATGTCGTCCTTGCCGGTGAAGCCGGACCACTCGCCGGCGAACTCGGTGTCGCCGGGCCCGTCGAACTTGCCCTGCACGAAGAACACGTGACCAGGTAGATAGTCACTGGGCATCCGCGGCGCCCACGGCGTCTGCTCGAGGTGCGGCCGTCCGAAGCAGTCCATCCGCCAGATGAACGGCGTCAGCATGTCCGCGGCCCCGTCGGCCCAGACGAACTTGAGATCCGGCATCCTCTCGAATACCCCTTCGGCGATCATGTTCATCAGGTGGTACAGGTAATTCAGCCCCATGAACGACAGGAACTGCTCGTAGGTCCGCGCGATGCCCGACGGCGTCGGCGAGAAGGAGATGCCCGTCCCCGACTCGAT
Organism: Mycobacterium sp.; assembly: GCA_032159965.1. GTDB lineage: Bacteria > Actinomycetota > Actinomycetes > Mycobacteriales > Mycobacteriaceae > Mycobacterium. The sequence goes on along the minus strand of JAVHWG010000356.1, from coordinate 4,732 downwards.
GTGCGCCGCCACCGGAAGTCCCGCGTCGACGGCGGCCTCCCACAGCGGCCAGAACACCGGCTTCCCGAACAGCTCCCGCGATTGCAGCGGAACGCCGATCTGCACGACCCGCGGATGATCGCGGTACTTCTCGATTTCTCGCAGCGCGCCGGGCAGGTCGTCGGGATTCACCCGGATGGTGCCGCGGAACTTCTCGCCGAACTCCGGATGCTCCAGCCAGCGCGACACCAGCATCTCGTTGTGCGCGGCGGCCAGCGCCGTGCCCAGGTGGCGATCCGGCATGACGCCCCTGGTCATCGGGTGCAGGACCGCGATGTCGACGCCACGCTGACCGAAGAGGTAGTCGGCGACGGTCTCTGGCTTCGATCCCGGGTAGGTCTTGTCCGCTCCGCGGCTTCCCTTGACGTACTCCCCACCGGGCGCGGCGTACCAGGCCATTTCGTAGTCCGGGAACCCGCGGCTCTTGAATGGCTCGCGCATCGTGTCGCGCAGGTCCTTGTTGGACGTGAAGAAGATGTGCACGCTGGCATCGATGAACGGTGTGCGTTGTCCGCCTGGGTGTTCGATCACGCGGATACCGTCCTTTGCAGACTGCTAGCAAATCTAACGATTTTTGTTTCGCAATTACACCTAGCACACATATTGTAAAGCTTAGTTCTTGGTGTGCAAGAACCGGGTTCTCGCCAATCGGATGGCCGAGGCCGCGTCGGCGCCCGGGTTGAGGCCCGACGAACGACGACTCTGCCTCCCTGTACAAACCGGACCTCAGGAGATTGATACTTCCCTCGATGAGAATGGTATTCTCACTGCCGTAGTCGATCGGCTAGGGAGACAGACCAATGCTCTTGGAGTTCGACGCAGACCAGAAGCTGTGGCAAGAGACCGTCCGGGATGCCGTGACGAAGCAATGCCCGCCGACCCTGGTGCGCAGCGTGGCCGAGGACGACGCCGACGCGGCGTCGATCTGGATGCCGTTGTGGCAGACCTACGTCGACGCCGGCTGGACCGAGATGAACGACCCTTCGGATGTGGTCGAGCTGACCATCCTGCTCGAAGAACTCGGCCGCGCAACGGATCCCACGCCATACCTGGCAACGATGTCCCAGTTCGCCCCGTTGGCCATGGACCGTTTCGACCCCAGCGGATCCGGAACCGCCGTCGCCGGGGGTGTGACGGCGCGCCGCGATCGCGACGGCTGGATACTCGAGGGCACCGCGCGTCATGTCCTGGACGGCGATCGCGTCGACCGGTTGGCGGTGGTCACCGCGGCCGGCGTGTTCGTCATCGATGCCGACGACGCGTTCGCGCGACGCGTCCCGGTCTTCGACCCTGTGCTGCACGTGGCGGATGTGTCCTTCTCGCGGCTGAAGATCGACGACGCGTCCCGGGTGACCGACGCCGATCCCGAGCGGTCGCGGCACGTGGCACTCACCGGCATGGCGATGACGATGGTCGGTGCCTGCCAACGCATTCTGGATCTTGTGCTCGACCATGTCCGGGAGCGCCACCAGTTCGGCGTGCCGATCGGGTCCTTCCAGGCCCTTCAGCACAAGGCGGCCGACATGCACGTCGCGATCGAGCGGGCGCGCGCGCTGGGGTACTTCGCGGCATTGACGATCGCGGCCGACGATCCCCGGCGCCGGCTGGCGGCGACGATGGCCAAGGCGGCGGCGGGAGAGTGTCAGTCGCTGGTGTTCCGGCACGGCCTGCAGTCGTTCGGCGCCATGGGCTTCACATGGGAAAACGACCTTCAGTTCGCGCTCAAGCGCGCCAAGGCCGGCGAGCTGATGCTCGGCGGGGCCGCAGAACACCGGGCGACGATCGCCGAGGAGTACCGTGCAGCTCACTTTTGATCCCGATGTCGAAGCGTTTCGCTCCGAGTTCGGCGCGTTCGTCGACGAGCACCTGCCGCCGCAGGCGGAGACGCTGGAGCGTCCCCGCTCGGTGTCCCATATGCCGCTGTGGGCGCGTAGATGGCAGCGGCTGCTGTTCGACAACGGCTGGCTGCTGCCCACCCAGCCGCCGGAGTTCGGCGGCCGCAACGCCACGGTGCTGCAGCAGTACGTGTACCTCGATGAGCTGTGCCGTCGGCGGATATACCACAGCCTCAATCCTCAGGGCGTGAATATTGTTGCCGCGTCGCTGATTTCGTTCGGCAGCGACGAGCAGAAGCAGCGGTGGGCGGTGCCGATTCTTCGCGCCGAGATCACCGCGTCGCTCGGCATGAGCGAGCCGAGCGCAGGGTCTGATCTCGCATCGCTGCGCACACGTGCCGTCCGGGACGGAGACCACTTCGTGATCAATGGCCAGAAGGTGTGGACCTCCGGCGCCCACGACGCCGACGTCCTGCTGACGTTCGTCCGCACCGATCCCGATGCTCCCAAACACAAGGGCATCAGCGCGCTGATGATACCGACCGATACGGAAGGCGTTGTGCGACGGCCCTTCCCGTCCATCTGCGGCCAGGACGATCTGGACTTCAACGAGGTGTTCTTCACCGACGCCCGGGTTCCGGCCGAGAATCTGGTCGGTCCGCTCAACGGCGGTTGGCGGGTCGCTAACGGATCGCTGGGACACGAACGCACGATGATGTGGCTCGGGTTCGCCGACCGGATCAACAACATGCTGGCCGACTTCGAGCCGAAGAGCGAACTCGAACGCGACGAATATGCCACTACGGCAATGGATTACGAGGCGCTGCGACTGATCGGCTCGGTGTCGCTGGCGAAGGCGGCACGCGGCGAGCAGGACACCGCATCGGTGTCGGTGATGAAGCTTCTGGGCTCCGAGGCCGAGCAACGCGGCTACGAGCACGCTCTCGCCGCCGCCGGCACTGACGGGCTGCTTCACCCCGCGATGACCGGGCCCTATGCGCCGATGAACCTGGACCAGTACTTCGCCAGCTGGTTCGAGCGCTATGCGCGCAGCTTCGCAGGCACCATCGCTGGCGGAACCTCGGAGATCCAGCGCAACATCATCGCCCAGCAGGTGCTCGGACTCCCGCGGGCCTGACACGTTCCTTGGCCGAGACTGCAACTGCGGCGGCCTCCACTCGAACTTCTGCGAGCGGAATACAGTTTCGGCGAGGAGGCGCGTATGAGTGACGTCGACATCGGGCTGCGGCCTGCCCATGTGTTGGCGCAGGCCATCCGCAACCGTGAGCTGTCGAGCCGCGAACTGCTGGATCACTACCTGGCGCGGGTCGACAAGCTGAACGCGCCGCTGAACGCCGTCGTCACCCTGGACCCCGACGGCGCGCGCAGCGCGGCCGACGAGGCAGACCGCGCCCTTGCCCGTGGTGAGATCCGCGGGTCGCTGCACGGTGTGCCGATGACGATCAAGGACACGTTCGAGACCGCAGGCATGCGGACCACCGCGGGTTTCGAGCCGTGGGACCACGTGTCGGACGGCGACGCGGAGGCTGTGCGACGGTTGCGCGACGCAGGCGCGGTGATCTTCGGAAAGACGAACACGCCGACCCTTGCCGGCGACTGGCAGACGTTCAACCCGATCTTCGGCACCACGAACAACCCGTGGGACACGTCGCGCACATCCGGCGGCTCGTCCGGCGGGTCTGCCGTGGCCACCGCGACGGGTATGACCGCGTTCGAGTTGGGCAGCGACATCGCGGGGTCGATCAGGGTGCCATCGAGCTGGTGCGGGGTGTGCGGCCACAAGCCGAGTTGGGGCGTCGTGCCGCAGCGCGGTCACGTGCCGCCTCCGCCTGGTGCGCTCGCGGACTCCGACCTCAGCGTCGTGGGACCCATCGCCCGCACCATCGAGGACGTCGAGCTGGCGTTCGACATCATTGCCGGCCCGGCCGGCCATCAGGCGGTGGGCTGGCGCCTCGAGCTTCCGCCGGCGCGTGCCACCACGTTGAGCGAACTGCGGCTGGCGACGTGGCTCGACGAGGCGTCATTTCCGGTGCAGGCCGACGTGCGAGAGGTGCTGGAGGCGGCGGTGTCCCGACTGCGTGACGCCGGTGCCGTGATCACCGACGCGCGCCCCGAGATCTCGATGCCCGACGTCCTGCGGACATACCTGGAGCTGTTGTACCCGGTCATCCTCGGCACGATCCCCCAAAAGCGATTCGACAGCATGGCCGCGCTCGCCGATGCGCTGCCCGTCGAGGACGACGGGCAGTTGGCGCGGACCGCGAGATTCGCGACCTTGCGCCACCGCGACTGGCTGTTCGCCAACGCGCGGCGCGAGCGACTGCGGGTCCAGCTCGCCGACTACTTCCGCGATGTCGACGCAGTCCTGATGCCGACGACGGTCGTACCCGCGATACCGCACGACCACAGCGAACCCTTCACCAGCCGCACGATCGACGTCGACGGGGCCGGCCGTCCGTACACGGACCTTTTCGGCTGGATAGCTCTCGCCACGGTCGCGTACCTTCCTGCGACCGTGGTGCCCATCGGGCGAACCGACGAAGGCCTGCCTGTCGGAATTCAGATCGTCGGGCCGTACCTTGAGGACCGTACGACGCTGGCGGTCGGCCGGTGTGTCGCGGAGGCCATGGGCGGATTCGTCGCGCCGCCCATGCCGGAAATCGCGAACTGACCGACATCGGGCTAGTCGATGACGGCGGCTTCCTTGCGCTCTGTGATGGGGCGAGCGAGTTCCTGCTCGTCGCAGATCCGCTGCAGCTTCTCGAGTGTCTCGTCCAGGCCGGCGCCACGACGCGCACCGGGAGTGAAGGTGGCGGGTAGCTTGCGCATGCCCTGGA